>NZ_JBBKBV010000007.1:0-127365 GCF_037892815.1 Oceanobacillus sp. HCA-5259
ATAGAAAAGATAATTACTTCTTCTTGTATTTATCCTTAATAGAGAGTAGTTAAACATAAGACCGTTTTAACGCAACAAAAAAGCAGGCAATTTGCCCGCTTTTCTATATGAACCGTTATGGTTTAATTATCTTCACTTTTTTAATCTGGTAACCATCCATTTCCTCGATTATAAAACGGTGGTTTTCATATTCAATGATGACACCTTCCTGTGCATCCAGGTTTGTCGTAAACATCCATCCCCCGATTGTGTCGACTTCATCATCTACCAGCTCGATACCGAGGATTTGATTCACATCTTCCAGATGAAGTTTTCCAGATACAATGAATGTCTTATCATTCACTTCCTGTACGTCAGGTATTTCATCTTCATCAAATTCATCACGAATATCACCAACGATTTCTTCTAAAATATCTTCAACCGTAATTAAACCGGCTGTTCCGCCATATTCATCATTGACAATTGCCATATGGATGCGTTCTTTCTGCATTTTGAGCAGCACCTGCTTAATCGGTGTAGCTTCAGACACATGCAGAATTGGCCGAATAAACTGATCAATTGTAACATGCTTATTTTGGTGATATCCTGTGAGAACTTCTTTCAAGTTTACTAATCCGATAATATTATCTTTATCCTCATCCGCTACCGGATATCTTGTATATTGTCCTTCAAGGATAACATCCATATTTGATTCTAAACTATCTTTTTTAAAGAAATACACCATTTCAGTTCGAGGTATCATGATTTCCCTTGCTACTCGCTCATCAAACTCAAAAATGTTGTTTACATACATCATTTCCGATTGATTAATTTCACCACTTTTATAACTGTCAGCGAGAATTAAACGCAGCTCTTCTTCCGTGTGGGTCTCTTCATGACTGCTGATTGGTTTGAACCCCATAGCAAGAATAATTAGCCGAGCTGTACCGTTTAAAAGCCAAATGAACGGGTAAAGTAAACGATAGAACCAAACAAGAGGTCTTGCAATAAACAAGGTAACTTGCTCCGCCTTTTGAATAGCAATCGTCTTTGGTGCGAGTTCTCCAATTACAACATGTAGAAAAGTCGCAATCAGAAAGGAGATCGCAATTGCTATCGTCGTAACCATTCCAGTACTAACGTTAAAATAAGAAATGACTGGATAGAGCATTTTCTCAAATGTCGGTTCCGCGAGTCGTCCAATTCCTAATGCAGTGATTGTTATTCCGAGCTGACACGCTGATAGATATTCATCCAAGTGGGTGATTATTCTCTTTGCAGCAATTGCAGATTTTTTCCCTACTTCGATGTGTGGTTCAAGTTGTGTACTTCTAATTTTTACAATCGCAAATTCCGCCATAACGAAAAATGCGGTTAATGCAATTAGTACAGCAACTGCAAGTAAGTTAATTATGGGCAATACGTCCAATTAGTGTTCCTATGCACAAGCAATAGGAACTTCACCTCCTAAGTGCAAATATAAATTCATTTTTATTTCGAGATTATTAGTTATGATTGGCTCCATTTTATTATAATATATCCAACTAGAGCCGTCTATACAGAAGATTTTATTTTTTAAAATTTAGGGTTCGAAAATTTAAAGATAAAATACGAGAAAAAATCCACCCTACAGATAGGATGGATTTTATGAATTGTTTACTTTATTATCTTACGCTGCGTACGTGGCCTGAGAATTTATCAGCCCAGTAACCGCTAGACATGTCTGCTACTGCTAGACCAGTAGAGTTCTGTGCACCGATAAACTTACCGCCACCAAGGTAGATACCTACATGACCGTTTGTTTTATATGTGTTGAAGAATACAATGTCACCCGGTTGCATATTACTTGCGGAAACTTTCGTACCAACACCTGCTAGTCCTGCAGTGCTTGACGGTACAGAAATTCCACCTTGAGCGAATGCCCAAGATACAAATCCAGAACAGTCAAATCCACCTGGTCCTTTTCCTCCCCATACATATGGAGTGCCGAGGTGATCGAATCCAGCGTTCATTGCAGTTTGAACACCGCCAGACGCTGCTGGACGGGATGAATCAGATGAATTAGTTGAATTAGTTGATTTTGATTTCGGTTCTTCTTTTGAAACAGTTGATAAGTTATTGTTACTTGAATTATTGTTACTTGAATCATTTTTATTTGAACTATTGCTATTTGATTCATTGCCACTTGCATTCGTTTCGTTACTTGCTACCTGAACTTCAGGAGCAGGTTGTGTTAATTCATTAATGTTCTGTCTAACGTCTCTTTCAAGGGAAGCAAGCTCGCTGTCTTTCACTTCAAGTTCTTCTACTTTTGCAACAAGTGCTGCTTCTTTATCTTTGATTTCTGCCTTTTTATCTTTGTTTTGTGTTTGTTGAGCTTTGATTGTTTTCTCAATTCCTTCAAGCTCAACACGCATTTCTTTTAATTCATCAAGTTTAACAATTACCTCTTCTTGCTTCTCTTCAACTTTAACTTTATCAGCGTCGATTTGTTCCATTAATTCAGCATCAGAATCGCTAATTTTGTTAATTGCACTTACACGGCTAATGAAATCCATGAAGTTTTGCGAGCCGAATAACACTTCAAGATAAGAAATGTTACCACCATTTTTTTGGTAAGCTGATGCGCGTTCTTTTAAAATGTCAAAACGTTTTTCAATTGCTTCTTCAAGTTCTTTGATTTCCGCTTCGAGCTTGTCTACTTGCTCTTCTGTTGCAGTAATGGATTTTTCATTTTCCTCCATTGTTGCTTTGTTTTCGTCAAGCGCTTTATTAACACGGTCAATTTCATCGTTTAATTTCTCTAAGTCTATTAATAAATCAGCAATCTCCGCTTCTGCCTCGGATAAGTTTGCTTTAATCGTTCCTCTTTCATCTTGAATTTGCGTTTGCTTGTCCTTCAGGTCATCAATAGATTCTGCTGATGCGTGATCAGTAAAAAACACACTGCTCAAACCTACTACTGTTACAGTAGCCATCGTTACTAAGGTCTTTTTCAATTTCTCGTTCCCCACTTCCTCACTACTATTGCATCTCTTTATGTATGTTCATGAAAGCCTACCTGCAAATTCGTGTCATTAATTTATATTATGTATTATTTTCATTTCAATGGTATTGTAACACCGAAAAATTGCAGTCGTGTTATCGTTATATTACAGTTATGTTTCAATTAATGACAAATTATTTCCTTAATAGAGAAAAAACATGCATTATCCCTCGGGAATACTACATGTTTAGACTGATATTTTCCTAATAGAGGACGATATATTATTAAAAAACTTTCATTTTACCTGATAATTTAAGACTTATAGAAAATTATACAAGATTATGTTGGAAAGCATAGATAACCGCCTGGGTTCGATCCTGTACCTCTAATTTTGCTAAAATATTACTTACATGGACTTTCACTGTTTTCGTTGCAATAAACAACTCAGCGGCTATTTCTTGGTTCGTTTTCCCAGCTGTAAGAAGAAGTAGGACTTCCTTCTCCCGTTCTGTCAATTGCTCATGCAACGCTTCCTCTTGAGAATGGCGCATCCGGTTCATTAATTTCCCTGTTACTTCAGGTTCCAAGATCGATTGGCCTTCATGAGTTGCGCGGATCGCTTCGGCTATTTTTTCAGCCTTGGAAGTCTTTAGCAAATAGCTTTTCGCCCCGGCTTCAAGTGCTGGGTAAACTTTTTCATCATCGAGAAAGCTTGTAACGATGATAATCTTTGCTTCTGGCCACTCAGAAAGGATCTGTTTCGTAGCTTCAATTCCATCCATTTCCTTCATGACTAAGTCCATTAAAATGATATCCGGCTTCCATTCAAGAGCTAACTTCACAGCTGGTTCTCCGTCATCGGCTTCAGCTACGACTTCAATATCCGGTTGTGCGGACAGATAAGACGCTACGCCAATACGAACCATTTCATGATCATCGGCAAATAATACAGTTATCATCATTCTTCCTCACTTTCTGTATGAATAGATGCTCTTTCTTCTTGATCCGCTCCTGTAGGTAGGGGAACTTTTACCTCAAGCTTCGTGCCTTGATTCGGTAAGCTGACAACTTTAAACGTCCCACCGATTTCATATGCCCTCTCCCTCATATTATGGAGGCCATAGGAACTAGTTTTCACGCTTTCCATGTCGAAACCTACCCCATTATCTGAAATACGTAAAATTACCGTACCTTCCCGCTTAATGAGCAACACATGAAAACTCGTGGCTTGTGCGTGGCGCAATGTGTTGGACATCGCTTCTTGAATGATACGGAATAGTTGATCTTCAATTCCCTTATCAACGGAAAGTTCTTCTGCTGTCCATGATATATCGATCGTAATTTTCTGTTGCATTTCAACAAGTAATTCTTCCACACCTTGAACAAGAGATTTCCCTTTTAACGCGACTGGACGCAGGTGTAGAAGGAGCGCCCGCATTTCAAGCTGGGATTGTTGCAGCATTTTTTCCACTAATTGTAATTTCTTCTTCATTTCATCATCTTCAGGAACATTTTGCAGATTGAGAGCAGAAATCATCATTGATGCCGCAAAGAGTTGTTGACTTACGGAATCATGTAATTCACGGGCAAGCCGGTTCCGTTCTTGGACGACAATTTCTTGTAAGCTCTTTTCTCGTTCTTCCGCTCTTTCTGTTGCAAGTCTTTGCGCGTTTTCCGTTTGCTGATCTATTCGTGATTGAATGAGTTCTAGACGCTTTTCAATGCTTTTCAGTTCGTGATACGGTTCTTTTTCCTCATCAAGTCTCTGCCCCTTACTTAGTCTGTCAAGCTTACGTTCAATACGGTGCAGTCGTTGTCTCCAGTACCAACCAGTTGATATCCCGAAAATCGTTCCGCCTGCCAGTATGAAACCGAACACCCAGATTAAGAAAGAAACATTGCCAATCTCGGTTTCCCACAGAACCGCATAACTGTCTGGAGGGAAAACAGTGAACACAAGTGTGAGGACGACCGCTGAAAGTAAGATACTAAATAGAATGCCAGTGAATATATGGCGGATAATCGTACTCATATACGCTTCACCTCAATATCTCCGGAAAATAGCGAGGTGACGATTTTTACACGCGTTGTTGCGTGATCATAATCAGCCGTTTGATAAAAAATCGATTTATTAAAAAGTTTTTCATGACTTTCGTGGAAGATAAGGGCATTACCGAATATAGCACTGTGGTGGATACTGACCTCCACTTCATAAGGTACATATATTTCAATATTACCAAGACCATGACGTATTGAAATAATTGCTGTGTCATTCGGGATGACGGTATTGCTTAAATCAATAACCTTGTCACCGAGTAAGCCATGAATGTTGACGTCTCTCCACTGGTAAGCAGTCTCCTCCGTATACTGGTCATCCAATACGGTATGGTCAAATAAAGGTTCCACACGACTGAGCGGCTCGTTTAGTGCTTCAGCGTCGGGAAGCTTGGGATAGATTCGATCGGTTCTTTTCGTTGAATCATAGTATCTTATCGCAAAGATAACAATTGCTGCAATAATGAGGAATCTAACTGCCATAAGACTCAGTATCGAAAAAATGAGCCCAATAAGACTAAGCCAAAAGACAATTTTCCCCCAAAGGGTATAAAAGTTCTTCCAGCTAATATAGACTAAGAACCCACATATAATAGCGGGGATAATTGTTCCTCCAAAGGAAAATACAAATTCAGCCATGAGAAGGAGGATGCCGATGATTAGAATCCAGTTATATGTTTTTGTCGGTAATTGCTTGAACATGACGGCTCCTCCTTACCTTTTCAATAGTTTAAGGCGCAGATTTCGTCTACGCCTATATAGTATATCATTTTCCTTGGAGCTTATCGCATCTTATTCCACATTTTCTTTATCTTGTAATTCTTTTTCAAGCTTAGCAATTTTACTATCGAATGTGCTCTTATAATAGGAGCTATTCACCTTATATTCCAGATTCTCGATATACTGCTCCAGTTCGGCAAACTTCGCAAATGGTTTATCGGATACATCATCGATTACTTGGTTCATTTGCTGATTCGCCCTTGCAATATTTTCTCTTCCCATTAATTCCATTCGGCGCATATGCATATCTTTCAGGCGATGCTTCATTTCTTCGTATTTATTTTCCAGTGCAACGAGTTGTTCTATTGTTTCTTCCCTGCTCTGTTTTAAGCGGGCTGCACGCTTCTCATACTCTTCATACTCTTTCACTGCAAATTCATATAAATCGGTTTCTCCTGCTTGCTCTGCAATGTCTGCTTGTCTCTTGCGCTTATCTGCCAAATCTTGAGCTTTTAAATATTCACGAGTGAATTCATCTTTCAATTTGTACTGGCGCTCAATCATCTTTCTGACTTTTTCCTTTTCCAGTTCGCTTTGGCGCAAGTATTGATTCAATGCTGCGACTGGATTCTTTTCCTCTTTCTTATCCATTAAATGATGCAAGTCCGCTGAAATATTATCCATGATGCGTGTAAAAATATTCGTTGACATAATTTATTCTCTCCTCTTAAATTTAATTATTGATGTAAATCTGCCCATTCCCGTTCGAAATTCGTAAATGGATCGTCATCGTTCACCGTGTGGACAACTGGTTCTTCCTTCCAGCTCTTCATGATCAAATACAATACATAAACAGCTGCGACACCAATGATTGCATAGATGTTCGACAAGCTGATGCTTAACACAAGCAATCCAACTACAATCCAGCCGACTTTTGCACCCGTTGAATCCGTTGCGACAAACTTTTTAAACACGATATACAATAACCAGAGACTCAACCCTAAAATAATCATTGGTCCAATATTGGCAAGCAACACGAAAAATGCAATTAATCCCCCAACAAAGAGTAAAAATTTCTTCATGTGATAGCCTCCTTTCTTGATCTTGACTCCATCTTACCGCGGAAATCAAAACCTGATAATGAGCCCCAGACATAAATCCAACTAAGCCCCAAGACGTATTTAGTGGGACACCGGGGTCAGAGGTTTTGTCCCACTGCGACTGGTGGGACACTGGGGAGGGACATGGGGTCAGTGTAAATGTCCCAGTTATACGCACCTAAAAAAGAGTACAAAAAAAGAACGGCATATCACCATTCTTTTCATTTTCTCCATTTTTTTATATATATAAATGCCATCAAAATGACGCCTGCTCCAAGCAATGAATAAACAATTGTCGAATAAACGTCCATAATTCCTAGAATAGCTTCCCAGTTCTCACCAAGGAGGACACCCACTGCTACAAGGAGAGCATTCCAAATCAATGTTCCGAGTGTTGTTAACAGGATGAATGCGGAAAATTTCATATTCGACATCCCAGCTGGAATAGAAATAAGACTACGAACGAGCGGCACCATCCGACAGAAAAACACTGTCCAATATCCAAATCTATCAAACCAGGTATCCGCTTTACGAATATCCGCTTTTTCAATTCTAAGAAGATGACCGAACCGTGCCACAATTCTCTCCAAGCGCTCCACATCAATCAGGAGGCCGATGCTATACAGAATCATCGCACCGATAACGGAACCCAATGTCGCTGCTGTCATGACGCCAATTACTGTTAGATTTGCATACGTGGTCATGAACCCTCCAAAGGGAAGAACGATTTCAGATGGGATGGGCGGGAATAAATTTTCCAACGTCATCATAAGAAAAATACCCAAGTAGCCGAACTTTTCCATTATATATGTGACCCAGCTTTGCATGCATACCTCCTGACTTTCAATTTACCTTGCTATTATGGATACTTGTCCATTAAACGCTTCTCTATAATATTTATATACAAACTACCATGAACTTAGAAGCTATAATCCAAATTCACGTGCAATCAGTTCGTAAGATTTTTTACGAGCCGCAAAATCATGCGTAATTGTAAGAATCATAAACTCGTCCGTACCATATTCCTCACTTAGTAACTCAAGCGATTTCCGAACAATATCCGGCGTTCCAACAATTTGCCGGTCACCGGATTTACGCAAAAGTTCGAGATCTTCATCTGTAAGCTTATATTCATTCACTTCAGTAATAGAAGGAATTTTTCCATTTCCCTTCCCTTTATCCTGCATCCATTTCCATATTTGATTGCTTTTCGCAAGCTGCTCCGCTTCCTCTTTCGTCTCCGCACAAATAACGTTCACCGTAACAATTGCTTCCGGCTCTCCCTCCTGGAAGTTTTCAAAGTAACCGCGCACAATTGACGGACCGTCTGCATCACTCATAAAGTCGCCAAACACATATGGCAGGCCTTTCTCGAGCGCTAACACTGCACTTTTCTTGCTCGTGCCAAGAAGCCACGGGACCGGTTGTTCTTTCGGAACAGGTTGTGCAGAAACCTTAGAGAAAAGATGTTCTTCAGGAAAATCACGATTCAAGAAATGGAGTAATTCATCCAGTTTTTCCGGATAGTTTTTCACCTGTTCGAGAAAATTATCTACAAGCGCAATCGATGCCTCTGCTGATCCGCCCGGCGCTCGTCCAAGTCCAAGGTCTATTCTTCCGGGATATAAAGTAGCCAGCAGGTTATATCTTTCAGCTATCTGGTACGGCCTATAGTTTGGTAAAAGAACCGCCCCAGAGCCGATGCGAATGCGATTCGTTTTCGAACCAATAATACCAAGAATGATGTCTGGTGCGGGACTTGCTAATCCCGGGAAGTCATGATGCTCGGCAATCCAATAGCGGTGAAATCCTAATTTTTCCGCCGTCACAGCGAGATCAATCGTCGCTTCCAGTGCCTCGTTTGCAGTTTTTCCATTTGGAATGGGAACCTGATCAAGAATACTTAGTTTCATCTTTTATACCTACCTTCCTTGTTCTCGAATAAAGGCGCAAGCGCCCTTACAGGCTAAGAACGCGATTCGTTACGCGGGCGCCTGGAACTGCGATTACTCGTCCCACCAAAAGATCTGCTAGTTGCTGGGCGCAGAGCGGACGTGGCTAACCCTGGATACCTAAATTATCACTGCATTTTTATTTTATAGTTTCCTACGCTAGAACAAGAGGTGGGACAATGCCTCCGTCCCCAATGTCCCACTGGGACAAGTGCTCTGACCCCGTGTCCCGTTTTATATTTCTACCTGTTTGGATTGGATGTAGTGGTAGAGTAATTGTTCGGTGTTTTTTAGGGAATCTTCGTGGGTGCGTTCGTATGCGTGGGAGGCGTCGATTCCTGGACCGATAAGGCCATGGACGATATCATGCCCGCTTCGGATTGCCGCTGACGCATCGGATGCGTAATAAGGATAGATATCTAACTTGTAGCCGATATGATTTTCCTCGGCTAAATTAGCTAAATTCTTGCGCAATCCATAATGGTATGGTCCGCTACCATCTTTCACACAGATAGAAACCGTGTATTCATCCGTGGACTGACCTTCCCCCATAGCTCCCATATCAACCGCTACATATTCGACCGTTTCCGCTGGAATATTAGAATTTCCTCCATAACCGATTTCTTCATTATTAGATATCAGAAAATGGGTTGTATAAGGTAGACTAAGCTTTTCATCTTTGATTCGTTTCATTAGTTGGATAAGCATCGCAACACTCGCTTTATCATCTAAATGACGTGATTTGATGAAGCCATTATCTGTTATTTCAACACGGGGATCGAAGGAGACAAAATCTCCCACCTCGATGCCAAGCGCTCTTACTGCTTCCGCATTTTCCACTTTGGCATCAATTCGCACTTCCATTTTTTCTTGATTATATTTAGCATCCCGCGCATTTTTATAGACATGCACAGATGTCTCATGATGTAAAATAGTTCCGGTGAAGATTTTCCCTGAAGACGTCTCAATCTCACAATATTCCCCATCGATTGAGTGATACGTAAATCCACCAATTAAATCCAATCGGAGACGACCGTCACGCTTAATTTCTTTCACCATGGCACCTAACGTATCGACATGAGCAGTAAGCATACGATGTTCGTTTTCATTCTCACCTGGAATTGTCGCAATCAAGCCGCCTTTTCTATTTCGCTTATGTTCAATTTGTAAATCTGTTAAAATCTCTTCAATAAAAGAAATTACTTTTCCAGTATTCCCGGAAGGACTCGGAATAGAAACAAGTTGTTTAATTAGGTTTTTCGTCTCTGAAAGATTTGGATAAGTCGCCACATGCATTCTCCTCATTCTTTTTCTTTTATTTTATCATAAAGTGAAACTTCATTCAGTGGGGGATTCATTACCTCTCCACTGAATGTTAGTTGAACAGAATCAGGCATTTATGGACTGTTTATCCCCCACCCTCACATGTTGGACTTCCCTCATGTTTAGAAGTGGGGGTATTACAAACCTTTAATGCGTGATAAACGGTAAAGCTTAGTCCTTTTTCGCTTCTATATCTGCAATCTCATCAACTAAGGCCTCAGCTGCCCTGCGATAATAATTACTCATATTAACAAAGGATAGTACGAGCAGCACCTGATTCAAATAGCTATCATCGAGTTGCCCGGCATCCACCTCGCGCACCATTTTCTTACTGTCTTCGGTAAAACGTTCGAGATTACTTCCCGAAAGCTTTATAAAGGATTCATATAATGGCCCGAGATCAAGTGTTTCTTCCATCATCTGCTGATTAAGTGATTCCAGTGTTGTCTTAATATCCCGTATTGCAAGAATCGTCTTCATTTCATAAATCAAATCAATGAGCATGACATGTTCCGGGGAGTATTTTTTATTTTTTATCGGGAAAAATAATTTCCCCTTGGAATAATTATTGATCATTGTTTTCGTTAAAATCTTTTCATCTGTTGTCCGTTTCGTTTGTTCATACTTATTTTCAAATAATTGGATGACCTGATCCATGTATAAGTCCAATCCAGGTATATCCTGGCTGGATAGTCGTGTATTGAGCTGCAGTTTCTCCAGTAAGTTATCTAAATTATTCACCATATCTAAATTCCTCCACATTTTTATTAGCAGCGGTTGACTTATCGCTATAAACTATGTTATAAATTTATTATAACACTAACACGTAGTTTTAAAAACCACGTGTTACATCGAAAGGGGTTTTCCAGTTGAATCAGTATATTAGAGAACCAATTAACAGCCTAACACATTGGGTAGGTGCAGTTCTCGCTTTATTTGGATTAGTAGCAATGATTATAAAGGCCGTCGCCGAAGGGTATTCAATAATTGGCTTGACAGCCGTCGTTATTTTCGGAGTCAGCATGATTTTACTTTACTCGGCATCCGCAACGTATCATATGGTCATTGCAAAAGATAAGGTGATAGCTTGGCTGCAGCGAATTGATCATTCGATGATTTTCGTTTTAATTGCTGGGACTTACACCCCCTTATGTATCATCGCATTGAATAACACATTAGGTTGGATTCTATTCAGTGTCATTAATGGCCTCGCAATTCTTGGTGTCATTTTCAAACTGACATGGTTCACTTCACCAAGATGGCTTTCCACCATGATTTACATTTTAATGGGGTGGCTCGCTATCTTTTTCACTGGAGAATTAGCCCCAGCACTTGGTACAGGCGGGATGGTCTATCTTATCCTTGGTGGTGTCGCCTATACGATTGGCGGGATTATTTACGGATTTAAACCAGAATTTCTCCGGTTTAAAAATTGGGGCTTCCACGAGATTTTTCATATTTTTATTCTCCTCGGCAGCCTGTTCCATTTCATTTGTATATATTGGTATGTCATTTAACAAAAAAATGCGTAAGGCGGGATATCTGCCTCACGCATTTTTTTAATACACTTCTTCCAAAGCGCGGATAAATTTAGTAAGTGAAGTTTGTTCTGTTTGTTCCTTCCATTCCTGCAGCTCGGTATCCTGCTCTTTGAAAAAGAACATCAGCCCTTCATGCAAGGTATCGATAACCCGAGCGTCATCATGCACCGCTTGTTTTATATCAGAAATAAGAACACTCCAATCCACTACACCGACATTACCAGTCGTATATTCCATATAAGGATATTGTTTTGCTAAATCATACACTTCATCTAAATCAGTACCAAGATAAATTTCCACAGCTAACAGATTTCCGATATTGTGGTTGTCGCTTCCTTCCAGCAGTGCTTCCTTGTGGAGGTTCGCAGCTTCCTCGTATTCACCTTGAAATAAAAGGGCATTGGCATGGATACTTTTTGTATAAGGGTCGATTGTTTCTCCCAAAGCCGCTTTATACTTCTGATACCACTTCTCATATTGCTCCCAATCGCTTGCATCGTAATAATAATGTAACATCTGATTCAGATAAATAGGATCTGCCGTAAGCTCGGCTAGTTGTTCATAATAAGGTTGCTGCAGCTTTTGCGCGGTACTAAAGCTCCCACCCGCTTCGATCCCGATCAACCGTGCAACCATTCGGAGGCTGTGCAAGTCATCTGGGTTTGTTGTTAAAACGTTCCGGTAACCGTCAAGCGCCTGTTCCAATTCACCGGCTAGCAGCAATTCATCTTCTGCTGTAAGTTCCCGTTGTTTTAAATACATAGTCGGCAGATTTCCGATTGTTTCTTCCGCTAACCGGTAACCATTGCTTTGTGTTATAAGATTTCCATCTTCATCAAAAGCCTTCACATTCCAAGAATAATGTCCCTCTGGATTTTCAAAGCCAAGCACCGTTGCCGGGTTGAAGTAATCGTTCTTCGTTTCTGCAATATCAGTAAAGAAATTCAAATAAATATTATAAAGACTCTCTACAGGCAATGAAAGTTGACTTTCTTCCACCTTCCTATCCCAGCTCATCCCATAAGAAACATCGCTTTCTTCTATATGAAAGTCAAGCATGTAATAAGCTGCCTCGTCAACCGCTTCCCAGCTAAAGTCAATCGTTTCTTCCTCCAATACGGCTTCGTTTGCAGGAGCGTTTACTTCCAGTAGCGGGGCTAGCGTAATATCATATTGAATATTTTCTGTACCGTCGATTCTTACCCAGTCATTCATATCAACCGGCCAAAAATAGCCATCGATTTGCTCCATTTGGAAACCGGCAAACACTTGATAATCTCCAGGCATAACCCCCGTGAATTCGAAATTCCCAGCAGCATCTGTCTTTGTCTGGTACCATTCATCAGGACGAATCGAACTAGTAACATCGGCAGCATCCCTAAGAAATACACCGGCATCCTTAATCGGCGTCCCGTCCTGTCTGCTAATATTTCCTGATACCTTCGCAACCTCCGCCGCACCATTCACAGGAGGACCAGTTAGCAAGCGGTTCTCCAATTTCTTCATCTCTTCATAAACACCGCTCTGTTCTATCGGGTCTTCATTCTCTTCTTTTTCCCAAGCAATTCTATATTCTTCCAAACCTTGCTGAACCGTCGCTAAAGCCTCTTCCAGCTGCCCCTTCCTCAATAAAAGGAATGCTTCATATTGCTTCTTTTCTGCCTTAGCATACGCATGGTCCGGAACGTCAATTTGTTCTAATAGACTTTCCGCTTTAGCTAGATTTCCAGCTTGCAAATGGAGCTTGATAAACGAAAACTTTAGTTCAGGAATTTCATAAGAGTGCTCCGACTTTTCCAAACGTTCAACTGCACGATCATAGATTTCCTGAAGTCTAGCGTCATCTCCTTCCAGTACTGCTTCATATGCTAGCTCCATAACCGCCGTTTGTAGATATCCATTAATAGGCCCATTTTCTAGATAATCCTCAATATATGGTTGCTTTTCTTCCCAACTGATGAATGGCCAATCATGATCCGCAGCCACGCTTGTCGTCATAGAAGGCCCGACATATATTGCATAGTCATTCATCCACTCCCCACTTAAGAAACGCTCTTCAATCAGGTGATATTTTTGACTCGGCAGAATATTGTCTTCCAAGAGTTCGAGAATTTTGTCTTTTCCAACCCCACTTCCATTCGCAAGCTTATATTTTACTATACCGAGTTCAAGTTGTGGTATCAGATAAATACTTGCAAGCGGAATAAGGATAAAAATGCCCGTCATAATCATAACCAAATGCTTTATTTTTAACGTAATATTATTCCTCATTCACAAGTCTCCTCTCTACTTCCGCTTTCCAATACGTATTACCTCCGATTTCAATCGTTTCATACGGATATTCATCTTGATTATTGAATTCAGAAATTGTGAAAAATCCGTAACCGAACAAAAGGATGACCACGGCTGAACTTACTGGAAGAATTGGTATGCTGATCTCTTTATTCCATAGTTGATGAAGTTTATCTTTCCACGTTGGCCGGTAAACTTTTTTCAACACATCTGTTTGCTTTGTAAACCGAATATTTTCAAGTTCCTTATTTAGTCGATTCTTTATCTGCTTTTTATCCTCCATTATGCGCACCCTCCTTTAGTAAATGGTCTTTTAACAATTTTTTCGCCCGCTTTAACCGTGACTTGATAGTATTTTCCTTTATATTTGTCGAGACAGCAATTTCCGCAAGCTTCAATTCGTTAAAATAAAATAACGTGATGACTTCTCGATATTTATAATCCAATGCATGAATTGCAGCTGTGAGATTCTCGTTC
Organism: Oceanobacillus sp. HCA-5259; assembly: GCF_037892815.1. NCBI lineage: Bacteria > Bacillati > Bacillota > Bacilli > Caryophanales > Bacillaceae > Oceanobacillus > Oceanobacillus sp. HCA-5259. The sequence goes on from NZ_JBBKBV010000007.1 coordinate 14,426, forward strand.
CACTCAACTGCCAATAAATCCGCTTCTGGACTATCAATCCTATCCGCTTGTTGTGTGCGCTCGATTGTTTCTATATCTGGGAAAATATGCTTAAAACTCCATTTGCGCATTTGCTGTCGGCAACGATTAATCGTTATCGTTGTCAGCCAGCTCTTTAAATGTTCTTCCTTTTCCAGCTGATTTATTTTTTCAAATGCGGAGATAAATGTATCTTGCACCGCTTCCTCTGCCCGTTGGTGATCCTTGATTAATAGGTAAGCCATTCGGAGCAAATAGTCCCCATATTGATTCATGAGTTCAACTAAAGCAGCCTCTTCTTTTCTTTTTAACCTGTCGACTAGGTTCAACTTGCTCCCTCCCCTTACTACTAAGATGCAGGCAGATGATAAAAAGTTGCGTTTATGAAAAATTCTTTTAGATTGATTGTACAAGAAAATCAAAAAAGTGCTATCTCTCGATTGTTCGAGAAATAGCACTTCAATTATTTTAATATGTTTAGTTAATCATTTTCTGCATTTCTTGCAGATTAAATTCTCTTACCGAACGTGGTAAGAAGCTACGAATTTCGTCTCCGTTATATCCGACCTGAAGACGTTTATCATCAAACATAATTGGGCGTTTTAAGATTCCTGGATTTTCTTCAATCAGTGTCAATAAATCCTGTAATGTTAAATTTTCCAAATCTGGTTTTAATTGTTGGAAAGCTTTTGAACGGGTAGAAATAATTTCCTCCGTACCATTATCCGTCAAGCGTAAAATTTCTTTGATTTCATCCCTTGATACCGGGTCAGACATAATATTCCTTTCTTTAAAAGGAATACCGTTCTCCTGAAACCATTTTCTTGCTTTTCTACAGGAAGTACAGCTAGGTGTGACGTACAGTGTGACCATTCATTTACCCCCATATATATTTAATTAATCATCTATTTCAACAAATTCAAATATGTTTAATTAAATATATCATAACCCAAAAACACAATTACGTCAAGCCCTAACGGGATATAAATGAAATGGGACAGTGGGGTCAGAGGCAATGTCCCAAGTGGGACATTGCCTCTGACCCCACTGTCCCGAAATTCGTTAAATCATCAGTCGATAAGGATCTTGTAGGTAACCAGCTATTTTACTTAAAAATTCTGCTGCTGGAGCACCATCTATAATTTGATGGTCGTATGTTAAACTTAATGGAAGTTTCAGCTTTTCAACTACTTTTCCATTATCATCAAATGCTAATTCTTTTTGCAGGGAACCAACTCCAAGAATACCAACTTCAGGTGTATTTATGATAGGTGTAAAGTATTCTATATCAAATCCACCTAAGTTTGTAATCGAAAATGTGGACCCTGTGTATAGGCTGCCATCCAGTGTTCCTTTTCTAGCTTCAGATGTTACCTTTCTTATTTCTGGGCCAAGTTGTGACAGCGGCATATGATGTGCATTCTTGATAACAGGTACTACCAACCCCTCTTCAATCGCAGTAGCCATACCTATATGAACCTCATCCACTTTAATATATTTACCATTGTAGAACCACGCATTCATTTCAGGAGTATCCAGTAAAGATAGAACAACTGCTTTTGTCAGTAATGTATTAATACTCATTTCTCCATTATCAAGCGGCTGTTTTATTTTCCCTTGTATTTCCTTTCTGAATGTCATTAATTCTGTAATATCTACTTTTCGCTGATTCGTTACTTGTGCTGTTGATTGAACACTTCTCATCATACGCTCGGCAATCGTTTTGCGCATACCCTCAAGTCCAGCACCGTATTCGATTTCCGGAGAGATTGCACCTGCAGGCTGTGTTTTCTCAGCTACAGCTTTCTCTGATGGTTCATACCTTAATATGTCAAGCCGTGTAATCCTTCCATTTCCACCTGTTCCATTTACATCACGGATATCAATATTCTGCTCTTTTGCCATTTTCCGGGCAACCGGGGTAATAAAAATTCGTTCTCCTTCTTTTGAATGTACCAGTTCGTGTTGCTTTGCTTCTGTATCAACAGCAGTATGTTGTTCAACTTGCTGTGTTCCTTGTGTCTCCATCGCTTTTTTATTCTCTGATTCCCTATTTGTTTCAACGGTTTCGCCTTCTTCACCGATAAATGCGATAGCTTCCCTACTTGGAACAACATCACCTTCTTCAGCAACTACTTTAATAATCACTCCGGATACCGGTGCTTCAACTTCATTTGTCAGCTTTTCAGAACTGATTTCAACAAGCGGATCTCCCTGTTCAACCTGATCGCCTTCACTTACTAACCATTTTTCAACGGTTCCTTCTGTCATCGTTAACCCTAATTTAGGCATTACAATTTCAGTTGCCATCGTTCTACCTCCCTTTCTAAGCTTTTAAATCATCGATAATTTCTGCTGCTTCTCTTAATACTTTATCTGCGTTCGGAATATATAGTTTTTCGAGATTCGCTGCAAAAGGAACAGGTGTATTTGGTGCACAAACACATTTAATCGGGCCATCTAAATAATCAAATGCTCTATCAGATACTACAGATGCAATATCTGTTGCTGTGTTATTATGTGGATTCGCTTCATCAATAACTATTAATCTTCCTGTTTTTTTAACAGATTCAATGACTGTTTCCTGATCCCACGGAGCGACAGTGCGTAAATCAATAACTTCAACGGATACATTATCTTTCTCCAATATTTCAGCAACTTCCAAACCTACAAATAACATTTTTCCAATAGTGACAATCGTCAAATCTTCACCACCTCGTTTAATAGCTGCTTCTCCTATTGGAATCGTATAATATTCATCTGGCACGTCTCCTTTTGTACCGTACAATGTTTTATCCTCAAAAAACATGACCAGATTATTATCTTCAATAGCAGATAGCATTAACCCTTTTGCATCATACGGTGTTGCTGGAACAACTACTTTCACTCCCGGTATGGAACCAAGCATTCCATAATAAGAACCAGAGTGCTGAGCCGCAGCACTGGCACCAGCACCGTGCATGGTACGAACCGTCATTGGTACTGTAGCCTTACCGCCAAACATATAACGCATTTTCGAGCCTTGTCCAAGAATCGAATCAAGTGCAAAGCCAATAAAGTCATTGAACATTAACTCCGGAACAGGACGCAAACCTGTTACTGCCATTCCTACAGCTGCTCCCATATATCCCATTTCAGATATAGGTGTATCAATAACACGTTCACGGCCATATTTGGGCATCAACCCCCTAGTAATTCCCATCGTTCCGCCCCATGAATCTTCATTTTTTTCTTCTAAATGCTTCACATTCGCACCGCCAGCAATATCTTCTCCAAGTAAAATAACATCTTCATCTTTTTCCATTGCCTGGTCTAGCGCTTCATTTATCGCTTGCATAAACAATTTTTCTTTACTCATGGTATTCTACCCCTTCCGAATTGTTAGTTAGTCAGCAAATACATCTTCATAAAGTGCTTCAGGTTCTGGTTCAGGACTTTCTTGTGCGAATTTAACTGCTTCTTCAACATCTTTTATCGATTCTTCTCTCAACTTATCCAACTCTTCTTCAGTAACCAGTCCGTTTTCAATCGCATACTCACGGAATACATTTAATGGATCAACGTCAGCCCACTCTTTTTCTTCTCCAAAATCTGCTTTATAAGTTTGCTCATCACCTTCGAAGTGACCATGATTTCTATATGTTACACACTCTATTAGAGTCGGACCTTCTCCTTTACGCGCACGTTCAATTGCTTCTCCGGCAGTTTCATAGACTCCCGCGACATCTTTACCATTCACACGAACTCCAGGCATATTGTATGCGACAGCTCTCTCAGCAATTGTGTTAGAAGCTGATGAATACCATTGCGGAGTTGCTTCAGCAAAGAAGTTATTTTCGTTTACAAACACAATAGGAAGCTTCCAAATCGATGCCATGTTTAAACATTCATGGAATACCCCTTCGTTTGCCGCTCCATCTCCAAAAAAGCAAACAACTACTCGATCACTTTTCTTATATTTATTTCTTATTGCCGCTCCAGTCGCTATTCCAAAACCGCCGCCAACCATGCCGTTTGCTCCTAAGATTCCTTTATCGATATCGGCAATATGCATAGAACCGCCTTTTCCTTTTCCAAGTCCCGTAGCTTTACCGAATATTTCAGCCATCATTCCTTTTAAATCTCCGCCTTTTGCGACACAGTGTCCATGGCCACGGTGTGTACTCGTAATATAATCCTCATCTGTTAAGTGAGCACAGACACCTGTTGCGATTGCTTCTTCACCAGCATATAAATGAACAAAACCCGGAATTTCTCCAGCAGCAAAATAACGTTTTGCATTTTCTTCAAAGTTGCGGATGTCTTCCATGTTTTTATACATGTCTTTGGCTTTATCACTTGTTAGGTTCTTAACAGCTGTATCTGTTGCTGTACGGACTTCCAGATCAACCAATTCTTTGAATGACGTTTCCACCTTACTGACTGATTCTGGCATTCTTTGTGCTTTGCCTGACATAATGATTCCTCCTAAATTATTAAATTATTTTTTAACGATATGCTTAGCAGTTTCTTGAATTAATTCAGATAGTGTAGGATGGGCAAATACAGTATTTGCTAGTTCATCGACCGTTCCTTCTGATTCATAGACTGTCAAGATTTGATGTAATAAATCTGCTCCCTGGGAACCTACAATAACCCCACCTAAAATTTCACGGTACCTCGCTTCACTTATAATTTTCACGAAGCCTTCTGTTTCATCTGATGCAATTGCACGTCCGTTAAAGGAAAAAGGCATTATTTCCGTAATCACATCATAACCGGCACGTTCAGCCTCTTCTTCACTTAAGCCGAAAGCAGAAACTTCAGGTTCAATAAATAATGGCCTGGGGATACTGTGCGGATTAACAGGTCTTTCCTTTTTACCACTCATCGCACGTGCAGCTTTTATTCCTTCTGCACTTGCAGCGTGAGCTAATGTCTGTCCGCCAATTAAATCGCCAATAGCAAAAACATTACTTTCGCTTGTTTCATAATATTCGTCTACGGAAACAAATCTGTTACTATTATCTAATTCCAATCCTATTGCGTGAGGTAAATCGAGGTTTTGTTCTCTACCTGCAGCTACCAGTAATTCATCAAATAAAAACTCTTTATGACCTGCGAGAACAACTTTTTGATTTGTGACTTTTTGAATGGTGGCACTCGTTTCAATTTGAATACCAATGGATTTTAGTTTATTTTTAATAATCTCCCTAGCTTCGTGGTCGAGTGTTAATAAAATATCTGAGGCTACTTCAATAATCGTTACTTCAACTCCAAATTTTCTAAGGGCAAATGCCAATTCTACAGCAATGACTCCACCTCCAATCGTTACAAACTTATCAGGTAATTCTTCCATCTCAAAAAATGTATCGGTTGTTAAATAATCTACTTGGTCTAACCCATCTATTCCGGGTACAAATGGGCGCCCACCAGTTGCAAGCAGAATTTTCTTCCCATAATACTCCTTGCCATCGACTTCAAACGTATTTTTCCTTACATATTTCGCTTCTCCCTGAATAAATTTAATGCCATTGTTTTTAAACGTACTATGAATGCCACCTTGTAATGTTGAAACAACCCTATTTTTTCTTTGTACAATTGCAGGAAAGTCAATGTTCTCTACTGTTATCGTCATTCCATTCTTATTAGCTGCTTCCACTCCTGAAAGCCAATGGCTATACTGCAGATAAGTTTTTGACGGTATACAGCCAACGTTTAAACAACATCCACCGATGGCGTTTTTTTCAATTACTGCTACTGAATTACCTAATGTAGCAGCTTCTTCTGCTGCTACATATCCTCCCGGACCAGCTCCAATAATTAAAATATCAAAGTTTGACAAATAACCACCCTCCTGTTTCTTATTCGTTAAGTGTAAGCCAGTATAAAAGTAGTTAAAAAGACTTTATAAAGCGCTTACAATTCAATTGTATCTAAAATTAAATTTGTTAACAAACAATTTATTGCTTTTTCAGACAGTTTTAGACTAACTTTGAAGAATTTGTGACAAAGTGAGCATTCTGTTTTTTTATAAAAGGCTCTACAATAGCAGTTTGCCAAATGGTAGAGCCCAATTTTCATGTCTATTTTTTAAAATGTTGATTGTATATAAAATTTAATTTATAATTCTTCAACTGAATATGAATATCGGTATTTTCCGTTATTTTATTTGAAATAATGTCCCGTGCCAATGGCGTTTCTAATTCCTCCATAATAAATCGTCGTAGTGGCCGAGCACCGTAAAGGGGGTCATACCCATTTTCTGCTATCCATTCGACGGCCTCCTTATCTAAGGAAACAGCCATATTCTTATCTTTTAGCCGTTGATTTAGATCATTAATCATCAACATCGTAATCTGATGCATATGTTTTTGTCTTAACGGATTAAAGATTAGAACATCATCTATCCTGTTGATAAACTCTGGTCTAAAATGATGCCTTAATTGCTGTGTTACTTTATTTTTTATATCTAGCAAAATTTCTCCGTCGCTTTCAATAGCTTGTAATAGTATGGGAGACCCTATATTACTCGTCATAATTAATATTGTATTCTTAAAATCTACAGTATGTCCCTGGGAGTCAGTTAGCCTTCCCTCATCAAGTACTTGAAGGAGTAGATTAAACACATCTGGATGAGCCTTTTCAATTTCATCTAGAACAACAATGGAATGTGGTCGATGACGTACTGCTTCTGTCAATTGTCCCCCTTCGTCATAACCGACATATCCTGGAGGCGGGCCGATCAACCTGGCCACTGCATGTTTTTCCATATATTCCGACATATCAAGTCTTGCCATATCCAGTTCACTGCCAAATAAAACCTGTGCTAGGCTTTTGGCAAGTTGTGTTTTTCCAACACCTGTTGGTCCTAAAAATAAGAACGAACCAGTAGGTTGATTAGGATTTTGTACACCAGCTCTGGACCTTAGCACCGACTCAGAAACTTTCGATACTGCTTCATCTTGACCAATAATGTGTTTCCGGAGTTCGTCTTCAAGATTTAATAGTTTTTCTCTTTCATTTTCCATAATGCCACTAATTTTAATTCCCGTTAATCTCTCTACTACATTTTTAATATCATCTTCAGTGACAGCATTATCAACATTTACTAATCCATCATTTAATAGGGGGTTATTAAGCTTAATATATTTTACGGCGCTTGCTTCATCCATTAAATCAATAGCCTTATCCGGAAGGAAACGATCAGTTATATACCTAACCGATAGTTTTACAGCGGCTTCAATCGCCTCTTCTGTAATGGTTGTTTCATGGAATAGTTCGTAATTTTGCCTGATCCCTTTAAGGATTTCAATCGTGTCTTGAACTGTTGGCTCGTGCACCATAACACGCTGAAATCTTCTTTCGAGCGCCTTGTCTTTCTCAATGTTCTCCCGATATTCATCTTGTGTAGTAGCACCGATACAACGAATCTCACCGCGAGCTAGCATCGGCTTCAAAATATTACCGGCATCCATGGATCCTTCCGTTCTTCCAGCACCAACAATTGTGTGAATCTCATCAATGAATAATATAATTTGATTATTAGAATCCCGAACTTCGTTTAATACGGTTTTCAATCTTTCTTCAAAATCACCACGGTATCTGGCGCCAGCTACCAAAGCGCTCATGTCCAGATTGTAAACAATTTTATTTTCCAGGTTTTTCGGTGCATCCTTATCAACAATTTTTTGAACTAATCCCTCTACGATTGCAGACTTTCCGACTCCAGGACTGCCAATAAGAATGGCGTTATTTTTAATCTTCCGTGTTAATATACGAATAATATCGTTTATTTCATCACTTCTTCCGATAACACGCTCTATCTTTCCTTCTAAATACTCCTTATTCAAATTTACTGCATACCGATCCAGTGCATCATACACATTTTCTTGATTCTGATGCACAGCTTTTTTTCCTTTTCGGACTTTATTCATCTGTTTATAAACTAATTCTTTATTTATTCCATTTTCGTCTAAATAAGTAGTAATCGGGTTGAACTTTTGTTCAAAAAGTGCAAGTATTAAATGTTCTATAGTTACATATTGATCACGTAGGTTCGTCGACTCCACTTCTGCCTCATCGAGTAGACTTTGCAATCGCTGACTTAACTTTTCACCGTATTGGATATCTGTTCCTGTTATTTTTGAAATCTTTTCAACTTCCCTGTTTACAAGTTGAATAAATTCATTCATATCAACATCTAAATCTACGTAAAGCTCATAAGCAAAAAGATCCGGCTGTAATAAAGCTGACCAGAGATGCGGTATATCTAACTGATAATTTTCTTGTTTCTTCGCAATCTCTTTTGCCGCCAATAGAGCTTCTTTCACTGCAATTGTCCGATTGTCTGTCATATTTTATCACCCCTTTACTGGAAGCGCATTCTCATATTCATTATAACAAAGGTATAGCTCCTATGTTGGAGAATGGTTTTGTCAAATATGTGAAACAGACCAATAAGGCGGAGCACTGGATATTTTTTGAACACCGTACTCATTTTCATCTTCAGTAAAAAAATAGAAAAAAGACAAAAAGAGTCAGAGAGAGAATCACCTTATGGGATTCTTTCTCTGACCCCCTGTCCCAGTTCACCAGCGCCATATTCCTTTTTTATCTTTCTTTATATCATCTATCCATTCTCTTAGTAATTTATAATATTCACCCAAACTGTTAAAAATTTCTACAGCAAGTTCTTCGTTATAGGTATGCACTGTCAGATTTCGATGGTCCACCATGCCTAGAGCCAGTATCGTTTTCTCATCTGAAAATGCCTTTATCAATTATATTAAAGGACTTAAAAAGCGGGACAGTGGGGTCAGAGGCAATGTCCCACTGGGACGTTGCCTCTGACCCCACTGTCCCGCTCTACAATCAACTTGTAAATTGTTCTGCTTCTGTTGATCCTGCGAGTGCGGTTGTTGATGAGGCTCCACCTGAAATCACCTGGGCTACTTCATCAAAGTATCCGGTTCCGACTTCACGCTGGTGTCTAGTTGCGCTGTATCCATGCACTTCGCTTGCGAACTCTGCCTGCTGCAATTCGGAATAAGCAGCCATGCCTTCATCTTTGTATTTCCTTGCAAGCTCAAACATGCTGTGATTCAATGCATGGAAACCTGCTAATGTCACAAACTGGAACTTATAACCCATCTTCCCGAGTTCTCGCTGGAAATTAGCGATTTCCTCATCGGATAATTTCCGTTTCCAATTAAATGATGGTGAACAATTATAAGCTAGCAGTTTACCTGGATATTGTTCATGAATCGCTTCAGCAAAACGACGTGCCTCTTCCATATCTGGCTCTGACGTTTCACACCAGATTAAATCTGCATACGGCGCATAGGCTAAACCTCGAGCGATTGCTTGATCCAGTCCTGCTGTTGTTCGGAAAAATCCTTCAGAAGTTCTTTCACCTGTAATAAATGGTGCATCAGTCGGATCAACATCACTCGTAATCATGTCAGCGGCATTCGCATCGGTACGAGCAATAATGATTGTCGGTGTCCCCATGACATCTGCCGCAAACCGTGCTGCAATCAAGTTTTTCACCGCTGTTTGCGTCGGTAGAAGAACTTTCCCGCCTAAATGTCCACATTTCTTCTCAGAAGATAACTGGTCCTCAAAGTGGACACCAGATGCACCCGACTCAATCATACCTTTCATCAACTCAAACACGTTTAATTGTCCGCCAAATCCAGCTTCTGCATCCGCTACAATTGGAGCAAACCAATCAACCTCAGAGTCACCTTCCGAATAATGGATTTGATCTGCACGCTGTAATGCCTGATTAATTCGCTTTACAACATGTGGCACACTATTCGCTGGGTATAAGCTCTGATCCGGATACATTTCACCTGACAGGTTCGCATCTGCTGCTACTTGCCAGCCACTTAAGTATATCGCCTTTAAGCCCGCTTTCACCTGTTGTACCGCTTGGTTTCCGGTTAAAGCACCTAAAGCATTAATGTAATCTTCCTCGTTGATTAAGTTCCACAATTTTTTTGCACCGCGAGTTGCCAATGTATGCTCCATATCGATGGAACCTCTCAGCCGAATGACATCCTCGGCTGAATATTCCCTTCTAATCCCTGACCAACGCTCATTATTTTCCCATTCTCTTTGTAATTTCTCTGCCCGCTCTTGATACATTATTTATTCCCCCTCGTTAATTGTTTGTATGCTGGTAGTGTTAAGAATTCTGCAAATTCATCTTCTTTCACTAACGAATCAAAAATATCCGCAGCTTCTGCAAAATTTCCTTGCTCATAAGCCGCTTCCCCAATTTGTTCCTTTATTTTCTCCAACTCTTCCTGAAGAATTTCGTCAACCAACTCAAATGTCACTTTTCTCCCATCAGAAAGTACCCCTTTTGGATACCGAATCCATTGCCAAACTTGTGCTCTTGATATTTCTGCAGTTGCTGCGTCTTCCATCAAATGATTAATTGGTACAGCACCTCTTCCCGAAAGCCATGCAGCGGTATACTGAATTCCAACACTGACATTCGTCCGAAGACCTTCTTCTGTTATCTCTCCATCCGGCAATTGGACAAGGTCCTCAGCTGTTACCTCAACACCCTCTCGCTTACGATGCAATTGGTTCGGGGTCGGCATGATCTCATCAAACACATTTTTTACAAGTTCAACCATCCCTGGATGAGCAACCCATGTTCCGTCATGCCCATCACGTGCTTCCCGCTCTTTATCCTTACGTACCTTATCAAAAGCAATTTTATTTTTCGCTTCATCATTTCTCACCGGGATGTGGGCAGCCATGCCACCAATCGCCATCGCATTTCGTTTATGACAAGTTTTGATAGCAAGCTGTGAATACGAACGCATGAATGGAACTTCCATTGTTACGGTTGCCCGGTCCGGAAGTATCCGTTCTGGATCTTTATGAAACTTTTTAATATAGCTGAAAATGTAATCCCACCGGCCACAGTTTAGACCTGCAGCATGGTCGCGTAATTCATATAAAATTTCATCCATTTCAAATGCAGCTGTAATCGTTTCAATCAAGACCGTTGCTTTAATTGTACCTTGTGGAATACCTAGCTCATTTTGTGCAAAAACAAATACCTCATTCCAAAGACGTGCTTCAAGGTGATTCTCTACTTTTGGTAAATAAAAGTAAGGACCTGTTCCTCTAGCTATTAGTTCTGTTGCATTGTGATACAGATACAGTCCGAAATCTACTAAACTGGCAGACATTGACTTTCCGTTGCACCGCAAATGCCTTTCTTCTAAGTGCCATCCTCGCGGTCTGACGATTAATACAGCAGTATCTTCATTCAATTCATATCGCTTGCCATTATCTGCTTCAAAATCAATAGACCTGCGTATTGCATCTTTTAAATTAATTTGCCCGTTCATCATGTTTTCCCAAGTTGGAGATGTTGCATCTTCAAAGTCTGCCATGAATGCCTTTGCCCCTGAGTTAAGTGCATTGATAATCATCTTTCTGTCAACCGGCCCCGTTATTTCAACGCGGCGATCTTGTAAATCTTTCGGCAAGCGCCCCACTGACCAATCGCCTTCACGGATATGCTTCGTTTCCTTCAAGAACTGAAGCTGTCTTCCTTCATTTAGCTTTCCTTGAATTTGTTGTCTAATTTCGAGTAAGTTCCTTCGCCGTTCATCGAAGTGCTCATGAAGTTTTCCTAAAAACTCTAAGGCCTGAGGTGTCAAGATTTTCGGAAAGGTTTGTTCGTGTTCAATTTGTACAGAAACAGAAGTTTGATTCGTAAGCATGAATTCACTCTCCCAATATACTGTTATATTATAGTTTCAAATATTAATATTGTTATATAACAATATTAATAAAAAAAATTAATCTTCCTTTTTTGACAAACAATAATCACATTCCATCGTGTAGCTTCTTGAATCAACTTCCTGCCCACATTCTGGACACGATACTTGTTCATGTTTGTTCATGTTCGCCCCTCCTCTTATATAACAATTTTAACTTTTGTTCCTTTGTTATAATACAGTCTATTCGATTTTAAATAATAATGCAACACCTTTTTTAAAAAAGAGTGAAAATTTTTTATTAATGAACTTGCTTTTTCTCAATAAAGCCTTATGTACAAAGCTTTAAAGCGCTATATAATATTTTATTTTTTCTCTAAAAAATTATTTTGTATATCGATTCGCGTAAGAGCTTGCCACAAATGCTTCCGGTTTAATCTTTGCTTCAATTCCAAGTGCTTCCATACGTGCAAGCATTTCGTTTACAAAGATTCTCGTTTTATTTTTATTACCTGATCCGATGTCAATATGCCCTTCAATCGTTAATGATGCGCCCCGATAAATATTCGGCAAAATAAGTTCAATCAACTGATTCTTGCGTTCCTCTGTAAACAACCCAACAATTTCTTCCGTCAACGTTGTCTCGTAAGAAATCCGTTCATGAAGGTGATCCATTCTTCTTGGAACAATTACTTTCCGAATACAAGCCCATGCTCCTTTTGTTTCACACTGAATAACAATCCCTGTAATAAAACGCGTATATGTCGGATGGACCTGGGAATCTGTCCCAAACATCAGTTTATAATTGCCATATCGATCCTTCTCCATGAAACTTTTAACATGCTGAAACACTTCTTGAAACGACATATTTTTCCTGCTTAAGTTTTCAAAAGCGAAGTTGTACAACTGGAATTTTTCCAAAATGATAACCTCCTCTTGTTTCTAAAATATGTTCACTTATATTCTTTGATTCAATTATAGTTGCTTATTTTATCACGCATTAACTATCTCTAATACCCGTAAATTCCTGATTCGGTTCAACTAACATTCAGTGGGGGGTAAGGAATTCCCCACTGAATGTAGTTTCACTTTATAAGTAAATTATGAGCAAGTGCGAGAAATGATATTCAGCTAAGTTTATCGTATAATGAAGGCAGCATAAAAAGAAGGGAGCGTATAGATGTATAAATTAATTGCAATTGACATGGACGGTACGTTATTAAACGATCATCACCAAGTTTCTAAACAGACACAAGATACATTAAGGGCGGCAAAAGAACATGGAACGAAAATTGTACTGTGTTCGGGCAGACCAATTGTTGGGATGCGAAAGTACATAGCCGATTTAGGTTTAAATGAAGAAGACGATTATGCAATCGCATATAATGGTGCTTATACCGAAAATACAAACACTGGAGAAATTGTCTCTGAATTCTCTCTTGAATATAAGCATCTTGTTGAACTACATGATTTGAGTATGGAATTGAACATACCGATGCACTACTTTGATCATGAGAAGCTTTATACTCCTAATAAAACAATCAGCAAATACACGGTACTTGAATCCTATCTGAATGATATCACGTTAGAATATTGTCCAATTGATGAATTTCCACAAGAGCAATCGATACCGAATATTATGTTTATCGATGAGCCAGTGAAACTGAGTGAGGCACTTAAACATTTACCAAAAGAGCTCGCGAACAAGTATGCAATGGTAAAAAGTGCACCACATTTCTCGGAATTCACCCATTTAAAAGCAACGAAGGGAATTGCCGTAAAACGATTGGCTGAGAATCTCGGTATTAAGCAAGAGGAAATCATGGCAATCGGTGACAATGGTAATGACAAGTCAATGATTGAATATGCCGGATGCGGAGTTGCAATGGAAAACGCCATCCCAGAATTAAAAGAAGTTGCTGACTTTCAAACCCTAACAAACAACGAAGACGGAGTAGCCCACGCCATCCAAAAACTCCTCCTCGCAAAAGCATAATCTGGACACGGGGTCAGAGCACTTGTCCCAGTTCGAGCGGGACATGAGGTCAGAGCTTTTGTCCCAATTCTATACCCCAACATCAAAAAAGCGAACCACTAGTGGTCCGCTTTTTTATTTCTCTCTGTTATATGAAAGACGCCATTCTTCCTCCATAAAGTGCATATAATTCATTTTTCTACCCATAATTTTAGGAGATAGGAGAGATTTTGTTTAACAGGAAGTCTGAAAGGATATTATCAATAATAGAACAAGTTTTTCATTATTATTGCATCTATAGGAGTGATTTACATGAGTCGCGAAATGCCACGTGATACTGGATTGGATAACACACTAAATGTACTGAAAGACGGATACATGTACATCATGAACCGGCAGGATCGTTTTGATTCTGATGTGTTTGAAACCCGTCTGCTTGGCCAGCGCACCATCTGTTTAGTCGGTGAGGAAGCAGCAGAAATTTTCTATGATGAGGGTAAATTTCAACGGGAAGGAGCTGCTCCCAACCGGATAAAAGAAACATTATTCGGTAAAGGCGGTGTTCAAGGGCTCGATGGAGATGCACATAAACATCGGAAAGCAATGTTTATGTCAATCATGTCCCGCGAAAACCTGCAACATTTCAATCAACTATTTAAACAGCAATTGCAGCTGGCAATAGAAAAGTGGGAACAAATGGATGAGGTAATCTTTTATAAAGAAATTGAAGAAGTATTGACACGTACCTCTTGCCTCTGGGCTGGAGTCATTGTGGAAAAGGATATGGACAAATTGACGCATGAGATCGGGACGTTATTTGAGTCTGCCGCTAGTGTCGGTCCCGCACATTGGGCCGGAAGAAGAAACCGAAACAAGTTGGAGAAATGGATGAGCGGTCTTGTAGAAGATGTGCGTGACGGCAAAATCAATCCACCTGAACCTAGCGCTTTGTACCAATTTTCTTGGCATAAAGATCTTGAGGGAAACTATTTAGACCCTAAAATAGCGGCAGTTGAAATGCTCAACATCATCCGTCCGATTGTTGCTAATGCAGTCTATATCAATTTTCTTGTTTTAGCATTGTACGAGCATCCGAAAGAACTAGAAAAAATCAAAAATGGCGGCGAAGAATATGCCAAGATGTTTGTTCAAGAAGTCAGGAGAGCCTATCCTTTCTTCCCGGTTGCAGTCGCGGTTGTAAAAAATGATTTCATATGGCGAGATTTTACGTTTAAAGAAGGTACGCTAACTTTATTAGATCTCTACGGCACGAACCATCATCCGAAAATCTGGGATAATCCAGACATATTCAATCCCGAACGGTTTAGAAATTGGAACGACAGTCCTTTCTCCTTCATCCCTCAGGGTGGCGGCGATCATTATCTCGGTCATCGCTGTGCCGGAGAATGGGTGACATTAGAAGTTATGAAAACAAGCCTGGATTTTTTAGTTAATCATATGGATTACAACATTCCAAAGCAAGATTTAAGTTTAAGCGTGAATGATATTCCAAATACACCTGAAATTGCGCTGCATAACGTTAGAAAAAAATAGATTCCTTTCTTTAATTGTAACCGCCAAACAGCCTTTCCTATCGAAGGACTATTTGGCGGTACTATTCTTACACTTCATTTCCTCATAATTCTTCTACCGATTTATTCCATATTTCCTCCTTATCCTCGTCAAACACTTTAACAGGAAAGTCCTCTTTATGATTTCTCGAAAAATTCATTGACTAATTCCTTCGACACACTAGCTAGCTGCTTGTACTCATATTGTGGGTTTTGATCTTTGTCAATAAGAACGGAACGAACACCTTCAAAAAAGTCATTATGACGCATAAAGTTTCGCGCGAGTAGCAAATCCGTTTGCAAGCATGCTTCAAGTGTTTTTTCTTCTCCTCTAATTAATTGTTCTAAAGTAACTTTCAGGGAAACAGGTGATTTGGATAACAATGTTGCCCTTGTCTTTACTGCAAACTCACTTGGATCAGCTGCTAACGATTCTACGATTTCTTCTATTGTATAATAAGAAAAATGCTTATCAATTGTTGGTTGTAAAATAGCTAATTCACCATCCGTTTCAGGATAAATAGCTTTAGATTGCAGTAGCCCCTGAAGTGCATCTTCCTTATTTCGATGATGCCAATTTGTCGCCTCGATTTGACTAAATAACTCTGGTAACCGATCACTTGGGATAAAATGATCAGCACCTTTTATATATAGGACATCAGCCGCGCCCAAAATGGTCGCTGTTAATGCCAAATAACGGCCTATGTAGCCTGGAGCTTTATTTAAAAAGTAGGCAGCCCCAACATCCGGAAAAAAGCCAATGTTCATTTCCGGCATGGCCCACTTTGTCCGCTCTGTTACAATGCGGTGACTTGCACCATAGGATAATCCAACACCCCCGCCCATAACAATCCCATCCAGACAGGCAATGATCGGTTTAGAATATTGCGCTACAAGTTTATCGGTTTGATACTCCA
Source organism: Oceanobacillus sp. HCA-5259 (assembly GCF_037892815.1). Lineage (NCBI taxonomy): Bacteria > Bacillati > Bacillota > Bacilli > Caryophanales > Bacillaceae > Oceanobacillus > Oceanobacillus sp. HCA-5259. The sequence continues at coordinate 30,639 of NZ_JBBKBV010000007.1, forward strand.
CAGTGAAAAATTGTTTCGCCGCTTGTAATGCATCTGGATGTTGTTCTCTCGCTTGATACAATGCTTTAATATCTCCACCGGCACAAAAGCCTTTGGGACCAGCACCTTTGAGAATAATGATACAAATCATATCATCCTGCTCCCATGCTAGAAGCTTCTCTCTAATAGCCGCAAGCATATCGTGTGTCAAAGCATTTATTGATTTCGGTTGATTCAATGTAATCGTTGCAACACCGTTCTCATTCATAGAAAATAAAACATTATCCATGCCGTGAACACTCCTTCATTTTCATAGGATAAGAGGACTACGGACATAAAGTGAAACTTCATTCAGTGGGGAATTCTTTACCTCCCCACCGAATGTTTGTTGAACAGAGTCAGGCATTTACGGACTGTATTTCCCCCACCTTCACATGTTGGGCTTCCCTCATATTAGAAGTGGGGGATATTACAGACCTTTAATACGTGATAAAGTGAAACTTCATTCAGTTGGGGGGATTACAGACCGTTAATACGTGATAAAATAGCACTCAGTTCTCCTTTATCCCTCTTCCCTTATAAATGTTTGAACTTAGGCGTTCTTTTTTCGATGAAAGCTTCAACACCCTCTTTTGCATCTGCCGTTAAGAAAAGTTCTCCGAAATGTTTGCTTTCTCTTGCTAAACCGTCTTCTAAGGTCTCATTATTTCCTTTTATCACACACTCGATTGCTCGTTTTACACTTGTCATACTTTTTCCATCAACAAACGATTTCGCAACTGTTAATGCGGTGGATAAAAGTTCTTCCGAGGGGACAACAACTTGTATAATATCAAGTGCTTGCGCTTTATCGCTCGTTATTTGTTTACTTGTAAGGATTAAATCTAGAGCTGTCGCTGTACTAGTCATTCTACTCAACCTCTGCGTTCCACCAAATGACGGGATTAAACCGAGTTTCAGTTCGGGAAGCCCGAAAACAGCTTTTTCTGAAGCAATCCGAAAATGGCATGCCATCGCTAACTCCATACCGCCCCCTAATGCCGGGCCATTAATAGCTGCGATGACAGGTTTCTGTAATGCCTCTATTTCATTACAAAGTGACTGACCTGCTTCTGACATTGCTAATCCCTTTTGTTCATCACCGAGGGCAGGTACGAACTCCTTTATATCAGCACCAGCAACAAAGAAACGCCCGGCACCTGTAATTATAATTCCCTGTATGTCTTGCATACTTGCTAAATCTTTAACTACTGTACGTAATTCTGTAATACATTTTGTAGATAAAGTATTTGCAGGTGGGGCGTTTATTTCTACCATTGCAATCTTACTTTCGATTGTCAAGGCTAAATGTTGATAATCCATTGAAATATCCTCCCTGTTCAGCTACTTGGAAAATCAAAGTTCGTTTCATTAGTCGTATCTTCCCAATCAAACCATCTTTCCGATACTGTTTTCATTTTTGTAAAGAAACGGGCAGTATCTGGACCAAACATTTGCCCATCTCCAAATCTGGAATCTTTCCACCCTCCGAAATTATGATAACCCACTGGAATTGGTATCGGAACATTGACACCAGTCATCCCAACTTCAATTTCTTGTGTGAATGCGCGTGCGGATCTTCCATTATTTGTGAATATCGTTGCACCATTACCTAATTGATGATCATTAATTAATTCTATTGCTTTTTCAAGGGTTTCAACTGGAACGATAACGCGAACTGGACCAAATACTTCTTCTTTATATATGTTCATATCAGGTGTTACATGATCTAACAGTGTTGCATCCAGGTAAAAACCTTCCTTATTTTCTACTTTTGGATTTCTGCCATCTACAACAATATTCGCACCTTCATTTACCGCTTCATCAATCGCTCGTAATATTTCCTGTTTGGCATCATTACTAATTAAGGCGCCAAAATCAGCATCCTTATCATCATACGAACCTGCCTTTAAAGCTTTTACCTTTGTTCTGAGCTTTTTGGTAAATAACTCAGTCGTTTTCTTTCCTACAGGCATCGCGACGGATATTGCCATACATCGTTGCCCCGCTGATCCATAAGCGGCTCCAACAAATGAGTCAACCACTTTATCAATGTCTGCATCTGGCATGATTACCATATGGTTTTTACCCCCACCAAAGGCAGCAACTCTTTTATGATGTCTCGTAGCCGTTTCATAAATCACTTCTGCCACCTTCGTAGAGCCGACAAAACTAACTGCCTTTACATCTTTGTGCATAACTATTGCGTTTACAGTATCCTTATTTCCGTTTACGACGTTCCACACACCATCCGGTAACCCTGCTTCTTCCCAAAGTTTGGACAAGAACAAAGCAGAATAGGGTACTTTTTCAGATGGTTTTAAAATCATTGCATTTCCAACCGCAACTGCCATCACACTCATTGCGAGCGGTATCATGACTGGAAAATTAAATGGTGAGATACATGTAACAACACCTAGTGGCTGTTTCATCGAGTAAGCATTTATATCCCCGCCAACATTAACAGAGTGTTCACCCTTTATTAGATGTGGTGCCCCAATTGCTAAGTCAACCGATTCTATTCCTCTACCAATTTCACCCTTGGCATCCGAAATTGTTTTTCCATTTTCTTTCCCAATTAATTTTGCTAATTCTTCGGTATGTTCTACTAACAATTCGCGAAACTTAAAAAGGATTTGAATCCTTGTACTAACAGAAGTTGCACCCCATTTTTCAGCCGCCTTTTTGGCCAATTGTACAGTTTCATCTACTTCTTTTATAGAAGCGTAAGGAACTGTTGCAATCCTTTGACCTGTTGAAGGATTATAAACATATCCGAATTTGTCATTTTCCCCCTTAACTTTCTGTCCGTTTATATAGTGGGTTACTTCATCGAGTGTTACCGTCCCCATTACCCAGCCCTCCTATTATAATTAGAATACTTTATAACGTGTTTTCCAATCAATTATTCATACTACATCATCTTAGGTTAGCATCTCGTTTTCAATCTGAATGCCGTTCATTGCGATATTTTTGTTTCTTGATTTGTTAACAAGAGATATAACGATGAGATATCCTTATCGGTATAGTTACTTATATTTTCTTCCAAATATTTTATAAGCGTGTTTCCTACAGGCAATTTTACACTAAGATTGTCAGATGCTTCCTTGGCAAGTTTTAAATCTTTTAGTAAGAGTGCGTTCGTGAAAGCTCCTTCGCCATATTCGTCTTGAGCAATAAAGTTTTTAAAATTTCGAGTAAAAGCAGCGCTCTGCCCGGTACATTTATCAATAACTTCATATATAATATCATGTTCCAGACCCGCCTGATCAGCTATAGATAAGGCCTCCGCAACGGCCTGTGAATGAATACCAAGCATAAGGTTATTAATTAACTTAACAATCGAACCTGAACCATGATCTTCCCCAACATGAAAGAAACTCTTTCCGATTACTTCAAAATACGGGAGGGCAAAATTATATACCTCTTTTTCTCCACCAGCGATAATAGTCAACGTTGCTGTTTCAGCTCCACTAACGCTGCCGCTAACAGGGGCACCCAGATACCTGATTCCTCTCTCTTGTGCAGCCTTTGCAATCTTTTGATTTAAGGTTGGTGAAATCGTGCTTAAATCTATTAAAGTCAAAGGTGTAACTGCATTTTCAATCAAACCATCCGTGCCTAAGTAAACATTCTCTACGATTTGAGGTGTTGGCAAACTCGTAAATATTATATTTGCTTTACTTGGTAGTGTTTCCACGGTATACCCTACCTTACCGCCAACTTGGGAAAATAGTTCCTCACTATTCTTGTTTACATCAACACCATACACAGTGTATCCAGCTTCTAGCAGATTCCTTGCCATTGGAAACCCCATGTTCCCTAAGCCTAGAAAACCTATCCTTTCCGTTTCCATTAAAATCACTCCTCACCTCATATGAAAGCGCTCTAATTTTTATAAATGCGGATACGATTATTTGAGCTATGTTTTAACTCCTTACAACATTCCCCATACAGTTTTTACGAATCTTTCAGACATTACTCTCAGCTGTTTTTTAAATAAAATAGCCCTGATGATCAACAGCTTCCATCGCTAGTTTCCGTTTTTTTGCAAATAAATTTGTATAAAGAGGTACTGGTAAGGCTTTTATTTCATCGAATATTCTTTGTTTAGCTGACTTATCTGACACAATAGATGCAATAATCGATACCGTTGCTCTTTCTATATTGCGGTAGCCTTCTTCACATAATGTTTCTGTAATCAGTTTTTGGATTGACTGATTAGTTGCGGCTTTCTCACAACGTAACACTGCTGCTTTCATCACATATAATTCTTGAATAACATCTGCTAATAGACGTGAACATTCCTGTTCGTTTTGAAGCATTTCTTTATCCAAGTTAAGTAAAGTCTTCATAATGATTAATAGTAAACTTTCCGACGGCTGGACAAAGGATTTATCCCCTTGTTGATCAATTCGTTCCACCTGCCCGATTAGCGATGAATCTTTTTCATATTTATTTAAAAAGAACTTTGTAATGGTTAATCGATTAATTTCATTCGTTCCTTCAAAAATTCTATTGATCCGCACATCCCGATATAATCGCTCTATCTCGTAATCCTGCATGTAACCATAACCGCCATGGATTTGTAATGATTCATCCACGATCCAATCCAGTTTTTCTGATGCGTATACTTTATTAATTGCACAATCCATCGCAAAATTAGATAATTTTTTTACTATATCTTCGCCACCCTCAAGGTGTGAATCAATTTGGTCTAGTAAATTAGCTGTATAGTAAGCAGCGCTTTCCGCACCATATATAGCGACTATCATATTAGCAATTTTCTCTTGAATCATTGTAAAGTTAGTAATGGGTTGTTGAAATTGGTTACGTTCTTTTCCATAGTTAACCGCTAGCTCCAGGGATTGTTTCGCGGTACCAATATTCGCAAATGCTAGCTTCAACCTAGCTAAATTCATAATATTAAGTGCAATATGATGTCCTTTTCCAACCTTGCCTAATACATTTTCTTTTGGGATACGTACATCTTCTAAGATAAGTGTCGCAGTAGAAGAGCCTTTAATTCCCAGCTTATTTTCTTCAGGTCCAATTGAAACACCTGATAACTTTCTTTCTATAATAAATGCGGTCATACCCGCAGCCGTTTTCGCAAATACAACAAAAACATCTGCTACATGAGCATTCGTGATCCATTGTTTCTCACCATTTAAAATCCATTCTTCAGATTCCGTATCCAGTATGGCTGTTGTATTTGCAGCTAAAGCATCTGAACCAGAACCAGGCTCTGTTAAAGCATAAGCACCAATCCACTCCCCCGAAGCAAGTTTACTTACATAGGTTTCTTTCTGTTCTTCTGTACCAAAATATACATATGGTAATGTGCCAGCACCCGTATGTATATTAAAAGCAACACTAAACGATCCCCCAAAACCCATTTTTTCAGCAATTAAACCAGCCGTTTTTTTCCCCATTGCCAATCCCCCATAGGCTTCTGGGACATCCGCACCAAGCAGTCCTAGATCACCCGCCTGTGAAAATAACTGTTTTATGGCCTGATAATCATGGGCCTCTAAATCATTTAATCTCGGGATTACGTTTTTTTCAAGAAACTGTTCAATTGTTTTAGCAATGAGTGTCTCCTCTTCGCTCTTTTCCGAAAAACAAGATGGCGTCGCATTGGGAAAAATTGATTGACTGTTAGAAAGAGACTGGTTCCTTCCCATTTTCTTCCTCCTCACTTATTCATCTTCCTAGCATAATTGTCTCAGCGGTCATTCCATCGCACAAAAACTGGATGAACATGAATACAGGGGATTGTAACTGCCGAGATATTTTTACACTGTTACGCATATCAGCTAAGCCGCAATTGAAAGTCAAGTAAATTCAGTCTAGGGTTAGTACATATAGAAATATATTTAATGAACCCTATTTTGCCCTCTTTGACCCCTTTCTCCCGTTAGAAATACATGGCCTCACTGTAAATGATTATTATATTTGGATAATTCAATTGTATAAGTAAATATAAAGTAAAGAAAATATATATTTTTGATTGTTAGCCATAGATTTACTCAATATCACAATGAACACTGAGATTATCATTGCAAGGCTACATAAACAATTCAAATGAAGGGAAGTAAAACAAATTTGGATTTCTTATAAAAATCTGTATCAAAAATCCGGCGTCACTCGAATATAAGTTAAAATCCAGTTCATCACTGCTATTTAACAATGATGACTGGATTAGTCGCTGCTGATGTTTTATGAACCATTCACTTTGTTTACTTCAACTTTTCCTGCTTCTTTCTTTTTCCAGATTCCTTCTAATTGTTCCAATGATTTACCTTTTGTCTCTGGTATCATTTTCCATACAAAGATTGCGGAAAGAACACTCATCAAACCATAGAATCCGTATGTCAATGGGCCACTAAATTCAATCATCGGTGGGTACGTCGATGAAATGAAGAAGTTTGCCGCCCACTGTGCTGCAACTGCAAATGCCATAGCTTGTCCTCTAATTTTATTAGGGAATATTTCGGATAAGAGTACCCAACAAATAGGACCCCAGGACATCATAAAGGAAGCTGTATAGAAAATGATGAAGATTAATGTCCAGATACCAAACATGCCATTATAGGAAAGTAAAGCAACCCCGAACATTCCGATGGCCATACCAATAGATCCTATCATTAATAATGGTTTTCTTCCCAATTTATCTACTGTCTGGATAGCGATCACGGTGAAGATAACGTTAATCATTCCCATGATTACCGTCTGCATCATGGAGGCATTTTGGCCAGCACCCATGCTTTCAAAAATACGTGGTGCATAATATAAGGCTACATTAATACCTACAAACTGTTGAAATACGGAAAGTAGAATACCTACAACGATAACAGTCTTACCATAAGAAAACAGTTTACCAGAAGCGGCTGATGTACTTAATGATTTATTAATTTCAGTTAGTACCGTTTTCGCTTTTTCTTTAGAGCCATTAATTTTCTCTAAAACCTTGTAAGCATGATCACCTTTGTTTTTTGATACTAAATATCTAGGTGTTTCTGGAACATAGAATAATAAAGCAAAGAATAATAATGCTGGTATCGCTTCTGAAGCAAACATGAATCTCCAGCCAATATCATTGACCCATGCTGTTGGTTGACCTTTCGCAATACTCCAGTTAACAAAATAAACAACCAACTGACCAAAGATTACAGCAAACTGGTACCAAGATACGAGCTTTCCACGAATTTCTTGAGGAGCAATTTCACCAATATATGTGGGAGAAATCGCAGATGCCATCCCTACTCCAATACCTCCGATAATTCGGTAGATATTAAATGTAATAAGTAAACTGATACTTGGTTCACCGATATTAAAAAACAAGAATTCTGGATAAGCTGACCCTAATGAAGAAAGGAAAAATAAAATTGCAGCAATAATTAATGAATTTTTCCTTCCCAAATTATTAGAGAAATAACCAGATATTAAACCACCTATAATACAACCGATTAATGCGCTGGATACTGTTAAGCCATGTACCAAAGAGCTTAAACCAAGACTGTCAATCAAATATAATTGGATTGATTGCTCAGCACCGGAAATAACTGCTGTGTCATAACCAAACAGTAATCCACCTAGTGTTGCAATCAATGTAATTGAAATGATGTAGGAGCTATTATATGATTTAGTATTCGTTTTCATAATGAGCGATCAGAGCATTCCTCAGGTGGCTCTGACCCTTATCTCCCCTTTCTGAACGCGATTTTTAAAGACGATTAGTTGTCTATACGAATGCTCCAATCTAATGTCTCATCTGTATTAGATTTTGATTCAATGATTTTGTCGCTGCATAAACTTCCTGATAAAGCTTGTATAACAATTTATATTTCTTCACATTCTTTTTAATTGGATAATAAATTTTATCTTCTTTTAAAAACTGTTCAGCACAAGTCTTCAGAGAATCAAACCAACCACACCCTACAGCAGCAAGCATAGCCGCGCCAAGACCAGGCCCTTGTTCACTCTCCAGTTTCACAACTTCAGCATCGAACACATCCGCTTGCATTTGCAACCAATCTTCATTCTTTGTTCCGCCACCAATAGAAATAACCCGATTAATTTCTCTCCCATTTTCACGGAAAATTTCCACCGATTCGTTTAACGAGAAAGTAATTCCCTCCATCACGGCACGGGCAAAATGTTTTCGATCATGGGAACTGTCCATTCCAATAAAACTTCCTCTTATATTTGCATCAACATGAGGTGTCCGCTCGCCCGAAATGTATGGGGTAAATAAAAGGCCATTCGATCCTGGCTGTACATGTTTTACATCTTTTAATAATTCATCAAAATCTACATCCTTGGCAAATGTATCTTTAAACCAAGTTAAACTGTGACCTGCCGCAAGTGTAACTCCCATGGTATAAAAAGCATTTGGTGCTGCATGATTAAAGTAATGAACTTTCCCCGCAAAATCCTTATCACCACTTGCTTCGTAGGTTAAGACAACCCCGGAGGTTCCGACACTGACCATTGTTTTTCCTTCTTCTAGGATACCGGCGCCGATTGCCCCACAAGCATTGTCAGCTCCGCCTGCGAAAATACGTGTAGATGCAGCAAGGCCCGTGCGCTCAGCATATTCTTTAGAAATTGCTCCAACCTCTTCATGAGATGCTACTAATGGAGGACAAATTTTACGATCAATACCTAACAAATTACAGATTTCCTCACTCCAGTTTTTCTCAGAAACATTTAATAAAAGTGTACCTGTAGCATCGGAATATTCCATTTGCAGCTTACCTGTGAGCTTGTACCTGACATAATCTTTCGGCAAAACAAACGTAGCTACCTGATCAAAAATTTCTGGTTCATGTTTTCTCACCCATAAAATCTTAGGTAAAGTAAACCCTTCCAAAGCAAGGTTTTTTGTAATGCTTAATAAACGGTCTTTCCCAACCTTCTCATAAATCTCTTTGCACTCTGCCGTGGTACGAGTATCATTCCAAAGAATCGCGGGGCGTAATACTTCATTATTTTGATCTAACAAAACAAGCCCATGCATTTGCCCGGAAAAACTAATTCCTTCAATATCTTTTGGATCACCTGCAAAATCCTTTAGGAGATCAGACAGCCCTCGGACTGTCTGACGCACCCAATCATCTGGATTTTGCTCACTGTACCCTGTCTTTTCTTGAATTAGGGAAAAGGATTTTGAAACTTCTTGAACAACATCCCCCAGTTGGTTAACGAGGAGGATTTTCACTGCACTTGTTCCTAAATCAACTCCAATAACGTATTTCATAGGAATACCACCTCATTTATCATTCAGCTATGCCCTACTTTTCCGCATATGCTGTTAATAGATACTGGTTGATCGTTGTTTTAATTTGCTCTTCACGGCCAGATTTATTTTTAATTTCCGTTAAACCTAATGCATGTTCTTCTAATTTATGGAAGTCTGTTTTACCGTCTACAATATCTTTTCCGATTCCTTCTGTAAAACTGCTGTAACGGTCTTCCACAATATTTTCAAGCACTTTATCATCTAATAACTTCTGAGCAACTTTTAGTCCAACTGCAAAGCTATCCATTCCTGTTATGTGAGCATGGAATAAATCTTCCGGTTCAAAGGAACCTCGACGCACTTTCGCATCAAAATTCAATCCCCCTCGTCCTAAGCCACCATTTTTCAAAATTTCGTACATCGCTAGCGTTGTAGAGTATAGATCGGTCGGGAATTCATCCGTATCCCAGCCTAATAGTGGATGACCTTGGTTCGCATCAACAGAACCTAGGACATTATTGATTCTTGCATAATGTAATTCATGTTCGAACGAGTGACCAGCTAGTGTTGCATGGTTTGCTTCTATATTAAATTTAAATTCATTTTCAAGACCATAGCGCTGCAAGAATGCATAACCACTTGCTACATCAAAATCATATTGATGGGTAGTCGGCTCTTTTGGCTTTGGTTCAATTAAGAATTGAGCATCGAAATCAATCTCTTTTGCATAATCGACAGCCATATGGAAGAAACGGCCAAGGTTGTCTAACTCCAATTTCATATCTGTATTCAGTAATGTTTCGTATCCTTCGCGGCCTCCCCAGAACACGTAGTTTTCAGCACCTAATTCTTTACCAACTTCTAATCCTTTTTTAACCTTAGCTGCAGCGTAGGCAAATACGTCCGCATTATTACTTGATGCCGCACCATGTACGAAGCGTGGATGCGTAAAATTATTCACTGTATTCCAAAGCAGTTTTGTTTTGCTATCTTTCATATAATCTTTAATCATTTCAACGATCGTATCTAAATTTTTATTAGATTCTCGTAAATTACTTCCTTCCGGCGCAATATCGATATCATGGAAACAGAAATATGGTACATTCAGCTTTTCAAAGAATTCAAATGCTGCTTCTACTCGTGCCTTCGCTAAATCCATCCCGGTATATTTATCCCAGGGGCGGAGAGCAGTCCCTACTCCAAATGGGTCGGACAGATCTTCCGTAAATGTATGCCAGTAAGCTACTCCAAAACGTAGGATTTCTTCCATTGTTTTGTCACCAATTTTTTCTTCCGGGTTATAGAACTTAAAGGCTAAAGGATTTTTCGAAGTCGGCCCTTCAAATTTAATTTTGTCAACGTTTGCAAAGTAAGTCATTATGATAATCTCCTCTCAAATTTTGTAAGATGCATAGAAATAATTCGCATCTTTGTTTAACCTATAAACTAAGATTATCACTATGTGAAATCGTTGTCAAATGAAAATTTATTAATTATAGCACTTATACGTGATTATGTTATAGTTAAATATACAATTTAATAAATCTTAGTATAATGATTAAACTTTCTTTAAAAAATGATTTAGAAGATATAATAATATGTTATATTGTTTATATTGATAATTAAGGAGAATAATGAATGAAGTTACTACGAACCGGAGATCAAAGTCTTGTAAAGAAAATTAATAAATCAATTGTTTTTCAAACAATCAAAAATAGAGGGCCTATTTCCCGAGCACAGGTAGCGAAGGAAACTGGATTGAACAAAGCGACGGTGTCAACGATGGTTGCTGAACTGATAAAAGAATCCTTTGTTCAAGAAATTGGTGCTGGAAAGTCCAGTGGCGGCAGAAAGCCTGTCATGCTTTATTTCAATCACACTGCAGGATACTCGATTGGAATTGATTTAGGTGTTAATTATGTTTTGGGAGTCCTAACTGATTTAAGCGGAAATATTATCGAACAAACAACGATTGGGCTACACTCACTAAGCATTGACGATGTGACAGAAAATATTTTTTCCGTTATTGAAAAACTGATTCGTAACACTCCCGAAAGTCAGTATGGGGTTATCGGAATAGGAGTCGGTGCACCTGGACAAATAGATCCTAACGAAAAAATACAATTTGCCCCAAACTTGAAGTGGAAAGATGTTGATTTGAAAAGAATAATTGAAGAGCGCTTTTCCATTCCAACTTTTATAGAAAACGAAGCAAACGCAGGGGCTTATGGCGAGCAGTTGCACGGCGCAGGTCAGAACCTGCCAAATCAAATCTACATTAGTATTGGAATAGGAATTGGTACAGGAATCGTTATCAATAATCAACTGTATAAAGGATCTTCGGGAATTTCCGGAGAAATGGGGCATTTTACAATTGATTCGTCCGGTAGAAGATGCTCTTGTGGTAATCGCGGATGCTGGGAATTATATGCTTCCGAAAGTGCATTTATAAATATGGCAAAACAACACAATGTTTTAAATGAAGATGTTGATGTGGAATTTGAATTGGACTATCTATTCGAAGAGGCACAGAAAGGTAACGGAGAAGTATTACAGTTATTAAATATATTGGGGGAATATATAGGAGTCGGTATCACCAATATCATTAATACATTTAATCCAGACGCTATTATTATTGGTAATAGGATGGCTCGGTTTAAGAATTGGCTCATGAATCCAATTGACCGGATCCTTGAAGAACGATTATCCGTCTATCATCATCAAAATACTGAAATTCGTTTTTCAACCCTTGATAATTTATCAACCGCGTTAGGTGCTACTTCGATTGCGATTACCAACTTTTTCTCAGAGAATAAAATAACTAAAGTATAACTGAAAAAAGCTAGAGAATCCTTATCCATCGCTATTATCAAAAATAATGACATCCACGCAAATTTCATGAGATAATAAAATAACAACTTTAGAGATTGGAGATTTTTCTATGAGATGTAAAATTAATCGTAATGCAGCGAAGGAATTAAATAAGATTCGTGCAACTGAGGAAGCGGAGGGTAAAATGATTCGTGTATACATTACAGAAATGCACGGTAATCATGCTCATTATGGCATCAGCCTTGACACACCAAAAGAACATGATGAAATCGTGAAAACAGATAAGGAAATCGATATATTACTTGATAGCCGTGAAGATTTTCTTGATGGTATTTTCATTCAATATTTCTATGTCGGCGACCATCCAGGATTTACGATTACGAATCCGAAAAAAGGTGGACATGTCCATCATTAAGAGTTAGCAAATAGAGTAGGTGCATGAGTGATTCATGCGCTTACGCATACAAAAAAGGAAGAGTGATACTTACTCACCCTTCCCTTTTTCATTTCATATTTCTAACATTCAGTGGGGAGGTAAGCCTCCACTGAATGAAGTTTCACTTTATCGTTCAATCGCATCTAGGATTCTCTCCGGGTCAAACCCAAGAATCCATTTTCCATTGATTTCTGTTTGAGGAACTCCCATTTGTCCCGTTTGTTCAACAACCTTTTGCATCATAGTTGGATCGTTCTCAACATTCACTTCCTTGAAAGGAATATCTTTTTCATCTAAGAAATCTTTAACCATTTTGCAATAAGGACATTGTGTTGTTGTATACACCGTAATATTAGTTTCCATTATAAAACCTCCATTTTTTAAGTTGCAATACATTTTCTCCTCTTTACATTACTACCTGCTCTTATCAATACAACCGATTAATCTATTATTAATATCAGCAGCAATTTCCTGTAAAGAGTCTTCCTTTCTTAAATCCAAGCACCCATGCCGCCTTTAACATTGGATATTTTTTGAAACCCTTGTTTCTTAAGGATTTTTGCTGCTTTTGCACTCCTCATTCCGCTTTGACAGATAACGACTACTTCTTTTTCCTTATCTAACGAGCCCGCTTCCCTAGTTAGATTAGAGAGCGGAATATTTTTAAAAGGTTTGCGGTGATTTGCTTTATATTCACCAGGTGTACGGACATCAATGAATTGCACATTATGATCCTTGAATTTATTCTTAGCTTCTTGAACACTTATATTCATAATACCTTTTACCGGCATAAAGCGAAATCCGAAAAATGCAATAATAACAATTAATATAATCCACTGAATCACGCTCATTCTGTTACTCCACTTCTCCTTCCCAATCAAGCATGCCTCCAACAATATTTGTTACATTGTAGCCGTTCTGGATTAGGAAATCACATGCGCTTCCACTCCTACCACCGGAACGACAGACCATATAGTAATGTTCATTTTTATTCAATTCATTTAGACGCTCTGGAATTTGTCCTAGTGGAATATGTTTTGCTTCCGGAATGATTCCCATCGCCACTTCTTCATCTTCCCTTACGTCGATGATATTTAACTTTTCACCTGCATCTCGTTTTCTTTCTAATTCCTTTGCTGTAATTTCTTTCATTTAAAATTACCTCCTAATTAGATTAAAATATCAAACCAAATCTTTATTGCGGTACCTGCGATCATAACCGCCAAAATAACTTGTAAAATTCGGGTATTCATTTTCTTGCCGGCCTTTGCTCCGAGTGGTGCAGCTAGGAGACTCGCGACAATCATAATTAATGCTGGCGAGTAATCTACTTGACCGGTAACAAGTTTACCAACACTGCCTCCGATAGAAGATATAAAAGTAACAGCTAAACTTGTTGCTATTGTCATTCGCGTCGGTATATGCAACACTGTCAACAAAATAGGTACTAGCAGGAATCCACCTGCAGCGCCTACGATACCGGATGCTATTCCAACTATTAAAGCCAGCATAACTGCTAACGGCTTATTAAAAGTCACTTCATCAAGCGGCATATCGTCTACTTGCTTTTTCGGTATAAACATCAACACAGCAGCAATAATTGCTAAAACACCGTACACAATATTTACTGCTTGTCCTGATAAAAATACAGAACCATAACTACCAATCAAACTACCGATTAAGATAGCTCCTCCCATATAGATGATGAGCTGCTTATTTAGATAACCACCTTTACGGTATGCCCATACTCCGGCGATAGATGCGAACAGCACCTGTACGGCACTTATTCCCGACACCTCATGTGCGGTGAAGGCAACTAAACCAAATAATGGAGGAATGTACAAAAGCATCGGATATTTAATGATAGAACCGCCGACCCCTAACATTCCGGATAAAAATGATCCAATAAATCCGATTGTAAATACTACGATGATAAACGTTAAATCCATGGAGCAACCTTCTTTCTAAAAGGACAAAGGCGTAAGCGCCCGTTTAGCAACGTACAAACTGGAGCACTCCGGAATGAGATAAAGGAAACACAACGAACGATAGTGAGTTGATGTTGACTTATCGATTGGAGGAGTGTGAAGTTTGATAGTTGCTGGGCGCTGGAGCCGGACGTGGCTAGCCCTCGATACCTAAGTTATCAGCATTTGTATTTTATATTTTCTTATACTACTAGAAAAGCGAGTAAGGGTTCTACTCGCTATTTGGTTTTCATTATGCTTTTTGAATATAGAAATAGTGAATATCATCTTCTGTTTTCTGCTCTAGTAAAGTGTGCCCTCCGGATTTTGCCCAAGCTGTAATATCACTTAGCGCACCTTTGTCTGTTGCAAGCACTTCAAGTATTTCACCAGAGTTAATCGTATCTATAGCTTTTTTTGTTCGAACGACAGGCATTGGACATGCAAGACCTTTCGCATCTAATGTTTTCGTAATATTCATTGTATTTCTCCTTTATTATTTAAGATCGTTTGGAACCAATATCTTCGTAAATTCTTACCGAACCGCACACCGATTTGGACCAATTTCCATTTCGGTTTGTTCGTCATTGTCAGGGATGATTTTACCCATATTCACTTGACGAATTCGCTCATGTGAATTTGGTTGTGGTGGTAAGTTATCTGTCACAGTCCGGCGGAACTCTTCTTCGTCTTCGATATTTAAGCCATGGTTTTCTTTAAATAACTCTCCTAAGCGTCTTGCTACGGTACCATTTTCATTTAACTCATCGATGATCATAAAATGTGCAGGTAACACCACTAGCTCTTCAGCAAGCTCGCGGTAACGAGAATATAATGTTTCACGTAAATCCCCTACCCAATCTTCCGCTAGTCCGGCTAAATCCGGACGTCCAATAGAGTCGATAAATAAAATATCTCCTGTCAATAAAAACTGATCATCAATGATGAAAGAAGTTGAACCAATCGTATGACCAGGTGTGTATAGTGCACTAACGTCAATTTGGGATGCACCAACTTTAACATTTAAACCATCGGTAAGAGCTGTATAATCAAACACTACTTCCGTCGCATCTTTTGGTGGTAAATAATAAGTTGCACCTGTTTCAGCTGCAATATGTCGTCCACCTGAAATATGGTCTGCGTGTAAATGTGTATCAAATACGTGTTTGATTTCTGCACCTTTTTCTTTTGCAAAGTTTATAAAATCATCGGTGAAGCGCACTGCGTCAACAATCGCTGCTTCTCCTTCCGAGATTACCATGTAAGAGAGGCAACCTTTCCCTAGTCGGACAAACTGGTATAGCTCACCACCATTATCTAAGTCTGCTACTTTTACAGGTTCTAAATAGCTGCTCCAAGATCTCATTCCACCTTCAAGATAAGCTGCTTCACGGCCCTCTTCCGCTAACATTTCGGCAACCATCACTGAAGACCCTTCTTTCGCACAAACAACGAGAACTTCTTTGTCAGTTGGAAGTTGTGGTAGAATCTCTTCCACACCATCTAACAATTCAAAGTATGGAACATTTAAATATTCGAATTTATGACCTTCAATTTTCCAATCTTGGAACGCATCTTCATTACGTACATCCAAAATAAAAAGCTCTTCATTATCAATAACTTTTCTAGCAACTTTTGCTGCTGTCCACTTTTGTACTGTCATCTTCTCAGTTACCCCCTTAGGTATGATTTTGTTGATTTTTTTGCAGTGGAGAAATTCTCCACTGCATGAAATTTTTCAATTTAGAACGTTAATGTCGGTGCAGCATCTTTAGCGAATTCAATGAATGTTACAGCCCCACCAACTTCGATTCCATTTACGAAATCTTCTTTTGTAAGTCCCATGACGTCCATTGTCATTTGACAAGCAATAAATTTAACACCAAGCTCCTGTGCCATTTCCACTAACTCTGGGATTGTAGGAGTGTTTGCTTTTTCGAATCCTTCAGCAAAATGTTCTTTCCCAGCTGGCATTTCTAAATGGTGCATTCCTTGCTTATGAATTAAATTTAACCCTTCAAATGTGAAAAAGATTTGGACCTCTTTTTCTGAAGCTGCTGCCGCTGTTGCAATATTAAATACTTTGTACGCATCAAACAATCCACCGTTTGCTGCAATGATCGCTACCTTTTCTGACATCATACATTCCTCCTAAAATTCTTTTATTGTTTTCCCGTTCCATCCATTCATACCTGGCAGAACGTTATACACTTTTGTAAAACCATTGTCAGCTAAAAGCTGTGCAGCTAAATCAGAGCGGTTACCGGTGCGGCAAACCACATAAATCTCTTCATCTTTATCCAATTCCTTCATGCGGGATTCCAGTTCTCCCATCGGAATGGACTTAGCACCTTCTATATGACCAAACGCATATTCCGCCTCTTCACGCACGTCTAAAATTAAACCGTCACGTGATTCTAATTCCTCAAAGGAAATAATCCGTTCGAATGCTTTTTCCACTTTTGGCTCATCCGAACCTTTGCGGATGTAATGGTAAAGTACATCATCTTCTTCCACTGTTCCTAAATATTGATGCCCAACAGAACTTGCCCAGGCAGCCAAATCTGCTTTTGATCCCTTATCTGTTGCCTGAACTTCCAAAACAACACCTTCTTTCAGATCATTTATTGCTTTTTTAGTTTTTACAACTGGCATCGGACAAGCAAGTGCCTTTGCATCCAAATGATGATCTGCTTTAATCACGCATTTACCCCCCTCGGTATTATTTTTTTAAAATAATAATACAGACATCCATCCTATACCTGTATAGGTATATTTGATGGTAATAAAATAGTCGTTTTTTATAACGACGTTTCATAGATGTCTTTCATTCATTTCCCGCTGATTTAGCTTAGCGGAAAACCAATTCATGACTCATCATATACCCCGCAGGGTAAAAAGTCAACTCTTTAAGCTTTTACTTTTTTACATCACTTTTCAAGCTTCAACTTTAGCAAGATTGATTCGTAGTCAATATACAAAAAACCCCAGTCAGCAGCTTCTCTACTAACTGGGGTATATTCATCTTTTCAAAGCGATGTTCCTTACTCACTTAATCCATCCGAAATTACCTCAATATTATATTCCAAATATTTAACATACGTATCTGCTTCGCTGCCTTTCTCGCCGATTTCATCTGAATAAATAGGCTTTTCATAAATTGGGATTCCCGTTTCATTTGATACGGTTTCCATTGGCCGCGTGTCCACATTCGACTCGACAAATAGAGTACGAACATCATTTTTTTTGAGATAATCTACAAGTGATGTAATTTGTTGTGGGGTCCCGTTTTCCTCCGTATCTACAGCCCAAATATAAGCTTCTTCTAACCCATAACGGTTTGTCATATATTGGAAGGCTTGTTCGCTTGTCACAAGAATACGTTTTTCTTCGGGTATTTCATTTATTTTTTCCTCATATTTTTTATCGATTTCTTTCAACACTTCGAGATACGCTTCCGCCCGTTCGCTATATTCTTCCGCGTTGTCGGGATCGATTTCGATTAATGCATCCCTCATATCTTCAGCCATATAGATACCTACAACGGGATCGATAAAGGTATGTGGGTTGACTTCCTCTTCCACACCTTTTTGATCTTTACCGACATACATCGGTTCAACTCGCTCGGTTAAACTAAAGACTTTATCTTCATCCTGATTAACCGAATCAATCATTTTCATAAACCATCCATTACTGCCGCCTTCTAAATTCATTCCATTATAGAATAGGATATCCGCATCTGACGCCTTCTTAATATCCTCGGGAAGCGGCTCATATTCATGAGGATCCGTTCCTGTTGGGACCAAGTTGTGCACTTCGACGTTATCTCCACCAATTTCCTTCGCCATATCCTCAATAATCGTAAAGGATGTAACAACCTGTAATGGTTTATCGGTGTTTCCTTCCGAATCACCTGCCCCATTTCCTTCTTCACTTCCGCAAGCTGCTAATACAAATAGAAGCACACTTGCTAGGATTAATCCTAATACCTTTTTTCTTGTCTGTTTCATTTTTTTCTCATATTCTCCCTTCACATTAGCACAGTTTCCAGTTTGGAAAATGCCAACAAAAATCCCGTGACACGGCTTTACATGGAGAGGCGGGCATGGTAGGCTTTACGCCTTGTGAAATCGGGGTTTAGCCGGTTTCCTCTTTCACAACAATCCATGCCCGCAGAGGCTTCATGTCAAGCCGCAAACGTATAATTATAATTAAATGGTAGTGAATTTGTACATTACACTAGAATTCAGCTGAAATAACATAAAAATATCTGTTCTGATTTACAATAGATCATCCGGCTGGAATAGTGTGCAACTTTTCAATATTAGTTTTTTGCAGTCCTGCTTCTTGTTGTCTTCAACATACGCCAGATAAGACCTTGCTTTGGAGCGAATAAAAATGCTAGGATGAATATCCCTGTCGCCGCTAAAGCGATAATAGGCCCTGACGGCATATTATGCATGAAGCTTATATATAACCCAATCACAGAAGCTAATGCACCAAAAAATGCTGCAAGAATAACCATGATCGATAATCGATTTGTAAGTAAATAAGCTGTTGATGCCGGAGTAATCAACATTGCTACGACAAGAATAACTCCTACCGTTTGTAAGGAAGCAACCGTGACAAGTGTTAGTAATATCATAATACCGTAATGGATAATCCGTGTCTTTAATCCATAAGCCTGTGCCATCGTCACATCAAAACTGGAAACGAGTATTTCTTTAAAAAACAGCAAGACTGCTGTGATCACAATAATACCAACAATTATCGTCATCCACATATCGGTGCTCCGAACAGATAATACATTTCCAAATAGTATCTGTGTTAAATCCGTTGCACTTTGGGCTGCTGTTATTAATACAATTCCCAGTGCAAACGCAGCGGAAAAAACGATCCCTATCGATGAATCAGTTTTAATCCGACTATGTTGATCAATAAATCCTATACCAAATGCTGCTAATATACCTACCGCGACAGCTCCGTAAAAATAATTAATGCCAAGCATATAAGAAATCGCAACCCCGGGTAAAATGGCATGGGATATAGCATCTCCCATTAAAGCCATGCCGCGGAGGATAATGAAACTTCCTACAATCCCGCAGATTATTCCTACAAGAATCGAGGTGACAAATGCTTTTTGTAAGAACTCGTAGTTTAGTAAATCTTGGATGAACTGCACTTACACTCCAACCTCCAATCCACCAGCCATCTGAAATTTCGTTTGATAAGCTTTTTTCATTATCTCTTCTTTAAAGACAGCTGTTACAGATCCTGCACCATACAACTCTTTGTTGATGATAATAATCTCATTAAAATAATCTTTTACTTTTGCTAAGTCATGATGGACGACGAATATCGTTTTCCCTTCATTTTTTAGACCTTTTAGGATATTGATGATGATTTCTTCGCTCGCAACGTCAATCCCAACAAATGGTTCATCCAGAAATAAGAAATCAGCATTCTGTGCTAATGCACGTGCTAAAAACACACGTTGCTGCTGACCGCCAGATAATTCACCAATTTGACTTTTGGCATAATCCTGCATTCCGACTTTTTCCAAACAAGCCATTGCCCATTCTTTATCCGACTTTTTAGGTCTGTGGAACAATCCTAACTTCGGGTACGTTCCTAATAGCACCGTATCTTTTACAATGATTGGAAAATCCCAATCGATATTCGAACGTTGCGGAACGTATGCAATTTTCTTTCTCTGTTTATGAATTGGCTGTCCATCAATTTCAACCTCGCCAGATTGAGTCGAAACTAATCCAAGCATTGCTTTTACTAGTGTTGACTTGCCTGCACCATTTGGTCCCAATATTCCAATTAGGCTTCCTCCATTAAAAGTAAAACTAATATTCTTCACAACTTCTTTATCTACATAAGATACACTTATATTTTTTACAGAGATTTTATTAGCCATACATTTTCCCTCCGATATACCCATCGAATTAGCCGCGGAAACAAAAGTTTCCCATGTGCAACAAATGGGTAAAAAAAAGTAAACTTGCTTTTTTTATATAATTTTATTATATTCCTTTTGCAGTTTGATGTCAACAACTAATTTTGCCTATGGCAACTTTAGATAAAGGGCGCCTATACTTTTGCAAAAACCATGAATAATATGTTCTTTTGCCGACTCAATCCATCTCCATCATTCATTTATAAAACAGGGACACAGGGACTGCTTCCAACCCCTATGCCCCGATTTTTTATTTATCTTGTTCGTTTTTTGCTTTGTTTATATATTCTCTCCAGCGTTTTTTATCTGGGGTAATGGTTAGCCCCAAGTATTTCCTCTCCTGATTGGCATCTTTATAAAGTGATATCGTCATTAATATAACGACGACACTAAATGGCAATGCGGAGATGATTGCTGCAGATTGCAATGCATTTAATCCCGTTTCTCCACCGGCTAGCAGTAATATAAATGCGATTGCCGACAATGCTAGTCCCCATATCACTTTTATAAATCCTGCTGGACTTAACGTTCCAAAGGCTGTCTGCATACCTAGAACGAATATGGCAGAATCTGCAGAAGTAATGAAGAACGATGCTATAAGTATAACCGTAAGAATTGATAATAGGAGGCTTAAAGGCAGTTCATTTAAAACTCCAAACAACTGAGTCTCAGGTGGCATGTCAAATATCTGCGGTGCAGATTGCGCTACATCAATACCAGTCAGACCGAATGCGCTGAACCAAAGGATACTTACCAAAGTTGGAACGAGGAGTACCGCCAATACAAATTCCCGGATCGACCTGCCACGGGAAATCCTTGCAATAAATATACCTACAAATGGACTCCAACTCATCCACCAGCCCCAGTAATAGATCGTCCATGAATGCATCCATTCTCGTTTTTGTGGATCTAATGGCGCAACGTCCAAACTGTTAAATATTAATGAATCAAGATAAGCACCAGTCGTCGACGTCATCATATTAAGAATAAATAACGTGGGCCCAAGAATTAAGAAAGCAATAAGTAAGAGAGCAGCTAAGATCATATTTAAATTACTTAAATATTGAATCCCTTTACTGATTCCGCTCCATGCACTATAGATGAATAATACAGTTACAACGGCAATGATGATACCTTGAACCAGCTGATTGTATGGTAAACCAAAGAGATAGTTCAGCCCACCATTAATTTGCATCGCCCCTAAGCCTAAAGAAACAGCTACTCCAATAATGGTTACGAATACGGTTAGCACATCAACCATCGTTCCAATTGGACCATCTACCCTATCTCCTAAGACTGGACGCAACGTTTTAGATATTAAACCAACCTCACCTTTTCTAAACTGTGCATAAGCTAATCCAAGTGCAACAATGCCATAAACCGCCCACGGATGAAATCCATAATGCAGAAGAACTGATTTCATTGCTTCCGCCAAAGCAGCCGTTGTTTCGGGCTCAGCACTAGGTGGTGCGAGAAAATGGGAAAGTGGCTCTGATGCGCCGTAAAAGACAAGTCCAATCCCCATCCCTGCACTAAACAACATCGTAAGCCAGGATACCGTATGGAACTCAGGTTCATCATGTGGCTTACCAAGTTTTAGTTTGCCGATCGGGCTAATACCTAAAAATATACAAAAGACTAAAATCACCGTAAAAACGGTCATATAATACCAGCCAAACGTGTCTGAAATCCATGAAGCAATAGCACCAGCAATATCTCCAAATTGCTCAGGGAATACAGCGCCCAAAAGCACTAATATTCCAACAATGATAGATGCATAAGTAAATACACTTGAGAATTGTTTTTGTTTTCCACCCATATTAAAGTTTCATCCTCTTCGTAAACTGGGACAGAGGGTCAGAGCACTTGTCCCAGCTTAATTTAACGATAACAGTATATATATTAACAATTTATATAATCGTTCACAAGGTTTTTCCCGCTTATTGTTCATATTGCCCATAATAAAAGAGCCATAAACATTATTTTGCGAATGGCTCTTTTTGGCATATTAGATTTTTTGTAGTATGATTCAATTACACGAGAAGTGGTATGTACAAGGAGGAAAAATCTATCCCCTAACGTACTTTCAACAATAAGAAAATGGGGCAAAACATTTACTGTCTTGCCCTCCCTCGTTCAATAATCAATCTTCAGTAATTGAGCATTAATTGCAACAATTATCGTACTTAGTGACATAACGGCAGCTCCAATGGCCGGGGTCACTAGAATACCAAAATTGATTAATACACCTGCTGCTAGTGGAATTGCTAATATGTTATACCCCGATGCCCATCCCAGGTTCTGGATCATTTTTCTATAGCTTGCTTTGGAGAGCTTTACAATATTCAGGATATCAACCGGGTTACTGTTTACTAAAACAACATCTGCCGTTTCGATAGCAACATCTGTACCCGCTCCTATTGCAATACCCAAATCTGCTTCAGCCAAGGCGGGTGCATCATTGATTCCATCACCAATCATCGCAACTTTATTATTATCCTCTTTTAATTGTTTCACATTACTGGCCTTCTCATGTGGAAGTACTTCTGCAATAACCGTTGACATGCCAAGTTGTTCACCGACATAGTTTGCGACACGGCTATTATCCCCAGTCATCATCACCGTTTCAATGCCACGGTTATTCAGTTCTTTGATGACGTCATAAGAGGATTCCCGAATGATATCGGCTAATGCTATCATGCCTTGTAATTCATTATCCTTTAATATAAAAATTACTGTTTTACCTTGTTGTGCTAACTTATCATATGTTTCTTCATCGAAGTCAACTTGATTCTCCCGCATTGCTCCCGGGCTGATCGCTGCAATTTCTGAGCCATTCACGTCAGCAGTCAATCCCTTACCGGTTAGGTTTTTATAATTTGTAACGTCGTATCGCTCTAAATTGCGCGCTTTCCCTTCTTTCACAATCCCTTTAGCAATTGGATGGTCGGACTGTGTCTCAACGGAATAGGCCAATTTCAATAATTCCTCTTCACTTACATTGTTGCTTGGATGAATATTCGTAACACCGAAGTTTCCTTCTGTAAGTGTACCTGTCTTATCGAAAACAACACGATCCAATTTCCAAGCACTTTCAAATGGAATCCGGTTCCGAATTAACAAACCGTTCTGCGCAGCAATCGATGTTGATCGTGAAGTAACTAATGGCATTGCAAGGCCAAGTGCGTGCGGACAAGCAATGATCAGAACGGTAACCATTCGTTCTAATGCAAATTCAAAGTCACTTGTTACAGCCCAACATAGAAGCGTAATGATTCCCGACACTACAGCTACATAGAACAACCATTTTGCCGCAGTATCTGCAAATCCTTGTGCTCTTGATTTCGTACTTTCCGCATCACTTACTAGTTGGATGACTTGAGCTAAATACGTATCGTTTCCGGTTTTATTTACTCTGATTTTTATTACGCCATCCCCATTAACCGATCCACCAATTGCATCCATACCCGGTCCTTTTTCAACTGGAACAGACTCACCTGTTAACAGGGACTCGTCGACAGTAGATTCTCCTTCAAAGATTTCTCCATCAAGCGGTATTTTTTCGCCAGATTTCACAAGAATCTCATCTCCAGGGTATAACTCTTCAACAGATACCTCGACAATGTTTCCGGAAGCATCAATCTTATGTGCTTCTTTTGGCATCAGTTTAATCAATTCTTCCAGTGCCTTAGAAGCACCCATGACCGATCTCATTTCAACCCAGTGACCTAACAGCATAATAACAATCAGTGTAGCAACCTCGAAATAAAAGTCACTTCCTGCGATAAAGAATGCTGTTAACGTACTATAAACGTAGGCAGTTACAATCGCTAGGGAGATTAACAGCATCATTCCAGGTGTTTTCGCTTTTATTTCATCCCAGGCTCCAGCTAAAAACGGTTTACCTCCATAGAAGAAGACGATTGTTGAAAGGACGAATAATAATACCATGTTTCCTGTAAAGGTTACTTCGTAGTTGAATAGCATTTGAATCATCGGTGATAAATAGGTTATCGGTATTGCCAAAACTAAGGATACCCAGAATCTTTTCTTAAAATCTTCAATCATGTGTTCATGGTGATCCGCATGACCACCATGTCCACCATGACCGTGGCCATGCTGACCGTGATCATCGTGTGCGGTGTGTCCGTGGTTCTCATGTTCTTCATGCAAACTATGTTCATGATGGTGTTTGTTTTTCCCATTACCTTGATTTCCCATTGTTTTCACTCCCCGTCTCGTAGTGAGTTTCACTTTATGCAACTTATTCCATCTTCCTTATCTCAATCATAACATACGATACCCCCCTTTAGTATTTATTAAACTAAAATAAATATTACAAAATTGTGCATTTTTGTTTTATAGAAAAATTACCGCCTTTAAATCACGTTTTACAGCCATATTACATTCCAATGATCGAAAAGACAACAATTTCACCTTAAACAACCGTTTTCTTATCAGGATATTGACTTAGAGCAGACCGAAGCAATTGAATGGTAGTTGTAGATGTGTTTATTTTTGCTAACCTATGTTCTCCGCTCCTTTGACTGCGCTTACACACTTTTAATCTAGGTATAAATGAAACCATCATTTCGTAGGGAATGATGGTTTCGTTTTCATACTTTATGGCATTTTAATTTTTCTGCAGTGCACGAAGCAAGCTTGAAGTCTCATTTATGCATAAAAAAACCACCAACATATGTATTGGTGGAGACGGAGGGAGTCGAACCCTCGTCCAGAGATATTGCCACTCAGGCTTCTACGCGTGTAGTTGATATATTCGTATTTCACTATTCACTCGGCCTATCAACAGGCTTTGTGATAGCTAGTCTGATTCATCTCGACTGACGATCCTCAGACGGTGGAAGTCAGTCCAGCCTGCTTGAGTTTGAGACCCTTCTATCTACAACACAGGCTATTGTAGGAAGGATCCTTTAGGACTGCTTAAGCAGCAGCTAAAGAGTAGTTTTCGTTTTTGCCAGTTATAGGCGTTTACGTTTTACGAGCCGTAACCTCGACGCGCAACCTGAGCTCAACCTACCCCTGTCGAATCCGTAACGTCCCCATATAAATGAGAACACTCGGGGGAGTCCCAAGCTCTATACTTATTATAACACAGACTTGTAATAATGCAAAGGGACCAATTTAAGCTTACTGATTGTATTCCTTTAACGCCCGGTCCGCATCCCGCTTCATTTGTTTCCTTTTCATATCTTCTCGCTTATCGAACTTTTTCTTCCCTCTTCCAAGACCGATTAGCACTTTGGCATAGCCATTTTTAATATAAATTTTAAGCGGGACAAGTGTATACCCTTCCTGTTGCGTAAGCCCGATTAATTTATCAATCTGATTACGGTGCAGGAGAAGTTTACGAGAACGGGTTGGATCATGGTTATAGCGATTCCCCTGTTCATACTCTGCGATATGCAGATTAACTAGAAAAACTTCACCATTGATAATTCTCGCGTGGGCATCTTTAATACTCACCCGCCCAAGCCGGAGTGATTTAATTTCTGTACCTTGAAGGACAATGCCTGCTTCATACGTTTCTTCGATAAAATAATCATGGCGTGCTTTCTTGTTTACTGCAATTGTTTTTCCTGTTCCCTTTGGCATTGAAACACCTCCCAATCACTTGCATAGACCTTTATTTTATCAGATTATCATGTTTTTTCCAATGAGAATTTATTTATTGCAAATAAATCAGACTAATCGCCATAATCGTCATGCCAGCAATAACGCCGTATATCGATAAATGAGCCTCATCATATCGCTTCGCCGCAGGTAAGAGTTCATCAAGCGAAATAAATACCATAATTCCGGCAACCATTGCAAATGTGATTCCCATGACGAATTCATTTAAAAACGGCATTAGGATAAGAAATGCAAGAACCGCTCCGACCGGCTCCGCTAAACCCGAAAGGAAAGAGAGCTTGAACGCCTTTTTCCTGCTGCCTGTCGCATAGTAGATTGGTACAGATACGGCAATTCCTTCCGGGATATTATGAATAGCTACGGCAACCGCGATTGCGAAGCCGACAGAAGGGTCCTGCAGGGTTGAAATAAATGTTGCAATGCCTTCCGGAAAGTTATGGATCCCAATTGCTATCGCTGTAAATATGCCCATTTTCATCAGTTCCGGGTCTTGGATTGCTTTTCCCGGTTTCTCCATATCTTCTACCTTTTTAATTTCATGGGGATTGGAATAAGTTGGGATCAGCTTATCAATCACACCGATCAATAACATTCCGCCAAAAAATGCAAGGACTGTCACCCAATACCCTTCCGTATAACCTAATGAGGATACGAGCGCTACTTTCGCCTGAAAAAAGATTTCTATCATCGAAACATAAATCATTACACCGGCTGATAAGCCAAGTGCGAAAGAAAGAAATTTTGTATTTGTTGTTTTAGCAAAAAATGCAAGCAAGCTCCCTACACCGGTAGCAAGACCTGCAAAAAGAGTAAAAATTAAAGCAAGGGTTACATTATCCATCACAACACCTCCAGCCAATAATCATATTTTATTATACATAATCGCGTCATAAAAGTTCCATGAGAAGCTTAATAGTAAAAAACAGTGGAGCCTCCCCACTGTTTTTTATTTTTTCTTCTTACCTTTATTCTTTTTTACTTTTGATTTACCTTTAGATTTGCTCTTTCCTCTTGCCGGGATTTCTTGTTTGTTTCCTTGGTGGCGTCTTTTTTTCGCCTTTGTTTCCAAGAGTTCGAAGTCTACAGCCCGTTCATCTAAGTTTACCTGGGCCACTTTTACTTTCACTTCGTCTCCAACACGATATATTTTGGCAGTATGCTCTCCGATTAATGCATGTGCGCGATCATCATAATGATAATAATCATCCGTCAGGTAGCTGACATGAACAAGCCCTTCTACCGTATTTTCTAGTTCTACAAACAATCCGAAGTTCGTTACCGAGCTAATTACTCCCGTAAACTCTTCGCCGATCTTATCTTCCATATACTCCGCTTTCTTTAAGTCATCCGTTTCCCGTTCCGCGTCGACCGCTCTTCTTTCCATTTCGGATGTATGGTTTGCGATTTCCGGAAGAGCTTCCCGCCACTCTGCAATCGTCTTTCTATCCATTTTCTTCTCAAATAGATACGTGCGGATAAGCCGGTGGACAATTAAATCCGGGTAGCGGCGAATTGGTGACGTGAAATGGGTATAAAAGTCTGTCGCAAGTCCAAAGTGCCCAACACTTTCTGGAGCATACTTCGCCTGTTTCATGGAACGAAGCATCAGCTTTGAAACAATCATTTCTTCTGGTTCATCTTTTATCTTGTCAAGAACTTTCTGTAGGGCTTGCGGATGGATTTCATTTGCTGTTCCTTTTACCGAAATACCAAGACCAGCAAGGAATTCAAAGAAACTCTCCAATTTTCCCTCATCCGGATCTTCATGGATGCGGTGAATGAACGGTACATCCAGCCAATGGAAGTGTTCTGCTACTGTTTCGTTTGCTGCAAGCATAAATTCCTCAATCAACCGTTCACCGACTGAACGCTCACGAAGCACGACATCCTTCGCTTTCCCTTCGCCGTCAACGAGCACTTGCGCTTCCTTGAAATCGAAGTCAATCGCCCCTCGGCCCTTTCGCTTTCCACGGAGGATCGCCGCAAGCTTTTCCATCTGTTCAAACATTGGAACAAGTTCGGCATATTTCTCTCGTACCGCTTCATCCTGATCGACGAGAATTTTATTCACGTCGGTATAAGTCATCCGTTCCGTTGAATTAATAACAGCGGGGAAAAATTCATGCTCCACAACTTCTCCGCTTGTCGTAATTTCCATCTCACAACCAATCGTCAACCGGTCGACTTGCGGGTTCAATGAACAAATCCCATTGGAGAGCCGATGTGGAATCATTGGAATAACCCGGTCGACAAGATAGACACTTGTCCCTCTTTCATATGCTTCCTCATCCATCGGAGAGTCTTTTTCAATATAATAACTGACGTCGGCAATATAAACACCGAGTTGGTAATTCCCATTGTCCAGCTTTTTAACCGAAATCGCATCATCAAGGTCCTTTGCGTCTGCCCCGTCAATCGTTACAATTTGTTCATTCCGACGATCGATTCTACCTTCGAGCTCCTCGGAAGAAATCTCATCAGGTACTTCCGAAGCCTGTTGTAAAACATCTTCAGGAAAATCAATCGTTATCCCATGTTTATAAATAATGGATATAATATCAATGCCAGGGTCATTTTTATGACCGAGAATCTCGGTGATTTCAGCTTCTGCACTGCTCCACGCTTCAGGATACTTCGTAATCTGTGCAATGACCTTATGGCCGTCAATCGCCCCGTTCGCTTTTCCTTTCGGGATGAAGATATCGTGGGGAATCCGCTTATCATCAGGGATGACGAAACCAAAGTTCTTGTTATCATCGTACGTTCCGACGACTTGAGTAATCGCCCGCTCCAATATCCGGAGCACGACACCTTCCGCACGGTCGCCTGCAAAGGATTGCTTCTCCCGCCTTACAAGCACCTTATCGCCATTCATCGCGGAGTTCAAATCAGATGGATTGATGTAAATATCTTCTACCCCCTCTTCTTCTGGGAGTAAGAAGGCGAATCCTTTATTATGCATTTGAATCCGACCTAAAATGAGATTCATTTTCTCCGGGAGGCCGTAACGGTTCTTTCTCGTGCGGACGAGTTCACCCGAATCCTCAAGGCTATTCAATGTTTTAATTAGTTCTTTAAACTCTTCTGCTTCTTGAATGCCCAGCTTCTCTTCAATTTCATCGATGCTTAACGGCCGGGTCTCCGTTTCGTTGAAAAATGTAAGCAATTTTTCTTTCATTCGTCTCACCTACTTTCATTATATTTATTACCGCTCATGACTTTTTTAATCATACATTCCAGTCAAGCTTCTCAAGGAATTGATAAATATCCTCATGCAATTCATCTTTCTGCTTGTCCAACGTGATAACATGGCCGGATTCCTCATACCATTTAATATCCTTCAAGTCGGCCTCGACATGGTCATAAATATAATTCGCACTTTCTGTATTGATCATCGTGTCGTTTCTAGCCTGGACAACAAATGTCGGAGTGTAAATCGTGTCTACATTATTCTTTACTTCTTCAATTGTCTCTTTCAATAAAGAGAACACTTCAGTAGATTCTTCCATGACAGTTGCTACTTCGCGTTCAATAGTTTTTTCATCTTTTCGTTCGAGTTGTTTATATTCTTTGGCAAAGAGTTCAAAGCCTTGTGTTAGTTGAGTCTCATTATCAAAGAACATCGGTGCACACATCGAAATTATACCTTTCACCTGGGTTGAATAAGCAAGCTTTAAGCCAAGCACGCCGCCAAGTGAAAGTCCGGCAACAGCAATTTCATCATAACCTAGTTCCTTCAAGTGATTTAATGCCGAATTCACATCTTCCCACCACTGATCCGGATTTGACTTAATCAGCTCTTCCGGCGGAGCTCCATGTCCCCGGTAAATTGGCGCATGAGATGTGTAACCTTTTTTCTCCAAGAAGCGGCCAAGCATTCTGACGTCCGCTGTATGCCCTGTGAATCCATGTAGTAATAGAACAGCTCTTGGTCCTGCTTCAAATGTAAAAGGTTGTGGCTGTTTAATCTTCATATCTATCTACCCTTTCAATCAATACTCTAAAAACAATGTTCAAAAAAGAGGATAAAAAGGACTGAGATCGACTAAAAACACAATCGTCTTTCTAACGCCGACACTAGCACATCCTGTGTCGATTTCGAGGTGACGAGAACTTCCGGCACCGGAATGTACGTTAGTAGGTACATGAGGAGCGAAAAAGCAAGCCAACGAGCTTCTCATGTGTGTGGTGAGTTCTACGCCATCCACAAGACGTGGACGGTTTTAGTAGAACCTCCTCTTCCTCGAAGTGTCACTTTTTACCATTTTGAACAACCTCTCTAAAAAACCCCTACCACAAACGTGATAAGGGTAATTATTATTATATAACATATGCACTTAAGAAAGCTAAAAGGAAGAATAGAGTTCCTGTTACTACCGTACCACGATGTAAGAATAAATCGAGTCCTTTTGCTTTTTGTTTCCCAAATAATTGTTCAGCTCCACCGGATATTGCTCCCGATAGCCCGGCACTTTTCCCTGATTGCAGAAGAACAAAGACAATCATAATAAGTGCATCGATTACCAATAAAATATTTACTGCCATTTGCATGTTACAATGACACCTCCCGTGACGACAATTACTATTATATACTTTATCACAAGTGTATTTTACATAGCAAGATAATACTTAGTTTTATTATTTTTTCTTTTCTAATCCGGGCGTTATAATGGGCTTTAGGAGGATGAGGAGAATATGAATGAAGAATTTTGGCTAACCGCGGAAGATGATTGTGAATTATATATCCGAAGCTGGGGAAGTGATATCAAGGATGCAAAAGCAGTTATTCTCATTTCCCATGGAATGACAGAACACATCGCAAGGTACAAGCAGCTTGCCGCCTTTTTTAATAGCAAAGGTTTCATCGTCTATGGAGATGATCACCGGGGGCATGGTAGAACGGGAGAGAAACAAGGTCAACTCGGATTCATCGCGGAAGCAAATGGCTTTGAATTGTTGGTGGAAGACCTACATCTTCTTATACAATATGTGAAAAAACAACATACAGGATTACCAATTTTTATTTACGGTCATAGCATGGGATCCTTTATAACAAGAAATTATATTCAGAATTATTCCGAGGAAGTTACCGGAGTAGTATTAGCTGGTTCCGGTTTTTTCCCCGAGCGAAGCAGTAAAGTTGGTTTGGAAATTGCCTCTTTTCAAAATCCGAGGAAAGAATCGACTTTCATGAACAATCTTGTATTCGGTAATTATAATAGTAAAATCGTCCAAAAGCTGACTAGTTTTGATTGGCTCACAAGGGACGGCCAAGTTGTAGATGATTATATCGCGGATCCACTTTCCGGTTACGTACCAACTGCCGGTTTTTTCGTTGATTTGCTGACTGGTATTTTACAGATGCAAGACCCGGAGCGCAACAAACGGATCAGAAAAGATTTGCCGATGCTTTTCATAAGCGGAGATGCCGATCCGGTCGGTAATTACAGTAAAGGGGTCTTTCAAGCTGCAGAAAGCTACATCGAAGCCGGTCTAAGCGATGTGCTTGTCTCCCTCTATCCAGATGCTAGGCACGAATTACACCAGGAAACAAATAAAGAGGAAATGTTCGACTTTTTGGAGCAATGGATTAGGAAACAATTGTAAAGTGAAACTTCATTCAGTGGGGGCTTCCTTCCCTTCCCCACTGAATGTTAGTTGAACAGAATCAGGGATTTACGGACTGTATATCCCCCACCTTCACATCTTGGGCGGCTTCCCTCATGTTTAGATGTGGGGGTATTACAGACCGTTAATGCGTGATAAAGGTGAACTAGAGGAGTGAAGTGGACCAAAGCGAAACCGGGAACGGTCCACTTCTTACTTATTTGCTAGTGAACTTCAGCATTCTTACTACACTGCTATCTTCCTACTCAATCACCTCTAGCCACTGCTCCACTGGCGTTCTTCCTTTATCCCTTGTCGTCTTATCCGGGTAGCCAATTTGTAAGACAGCAGCGATCTTATGCTTCTCATGATTCAATCCAATTCTCGCGATAAACTGCTCGTCGTGCATATAAGGTGTAATCGTCCAGAGCATGCCAACACCGTATTCCCAAGCAGCGAGCTGGGAGTTCTGAATAAAGGCCGCGATCGATGAATACTCTTCTTCATTTCGAATCGGGTCATTGGGGATTTCATAATAAATCAAAGCGTGATGAGGGATGGTGAATAGAAAATCAGCAATCGATGCCCTCGAACGCATTGCCTTCTCGGAATTACCACTCGGAAGCATGCCTGAGCGTTGATAGCTTTCAATAATTGCTCGTATGAGCTGTTCTTTCCCGTCTCCTTGATATAATTTTACCCTCCATGCCTCAGTCATATAATGTGTTGGTGCATAGGAACCGTATGTAAAAATTTCTTTTAACGTAGACAGCTCTATTTTCTCACGCTTAAAGCTTAGCGTGGAGCGTCGTTCTTTAATTGTATCTAATAGATTCATTCCGATTCCCCTCCTGTTATTACTTATTATAGCGCTTCAACCAAGCAGAAGAC
This sequence comes from Oceanobacillus sp. HCA-5259, assembly GCF_037892815.1. Lineage (NCBI taxonomy): Bacteria > Bacillati > Bacillota > Bacilli > Caryophanales > Bacillaceae > Oceanobacillus > Oceanobacillus sp. HCA-5259. Next base: position 63,257 of record NZ_JBBKBV010000007.1, read on the forward strand.
AAAAATATCCTAGACTCAGAACAAGTCTAGGATATTTTTCACATTTGTTAATTCATAGGAATCTTAAAATCATATGCTATAGATAAGTTTCCAGAGGTAGGCACGTCAACTCTGCGCCAGACACGCCTCTATTTTTTACTTTTTCAAGTTATAAAAAGCATTTTTTCCTGCGTATTCGGCGATACCTGCAAGTTCGTCTTCGATACGCAGTAATTGGTTGTATTTCGCAATACGGTCCGTACGGGACGGTGCACCTGTCTTGATTTGACCAGCATTTGTTGCAACTGCAATATCAGCAATTGTTGCATCTTCTGTTTCACCAGAACGGTGGGAGATTACTGCTGTATATCCTGCGCGTTTTGCCATTTCAATTGCTTCAAATGTTTCTGTTAATGTACCGATTTGGTTTACTTTGATTAGAATCGAGTTGGCAATACCTTTCTCAATTCCTTCTTCAAGCTTGGATGTGTTCGTTACGAATAAGTCGTCACCAACAAGCTGGACACGGTCACCGATACGGTCCGTTAATAACTTAAAGCCATCCCAGTCATCCTCGTCAAAACCGTCTTCAATAGATACGATTGGGTATTTGTCAACCATTTGCTCATACCATTCAACCATTTCTTCAGACGTACGGACGACACCTTCACCTTTCAGATTGTATTTCCCGTCTTCAAACATTTCAGATGCGGCAACGTCCATTGCAAGCTGTACTTCTTCACCTGGCTTATAACCAGCAGCTTCAATTGCTTCGATGATTGTCTGTAGGGCTTCTTCGTTAGAACCAAGGTTAGGAGCAAATCCGCCTTCATCTCCAACTGCTGTGTTCAATCCTTTGCCAGCTAGAACTTTCTTCAATGCGTGGAAGATTTCTGCCCCGACACGTAATGCCTCTTTAAATGTTGGAGCTGCGACAGGCATAATCATAAATTCTTGGATGTCTACGTTGTTGTCTGCGTGCTCCCCGCCATTTAAAATGTTCATCATTGGAGTTGGCAGTACGTTTGCGTTGAATCCGCCAAGGTAATTGTATAATGGGATATCAAGGTAGCTGGATGCTGCATGAGCTGCTGCCATGGATACGCCTAAGACTGCGTTCGCACCTAGTTTTCCTTTATTTTCTGTACCATCTAATTCAATTAATAATGCATCGATGATATTTTGTCTTGTAACGTCAAGCCCAATCAATTCTGGAGCGATAACTTCATTTACGTTATTTACTGCTTTTTCTACACCTTTACCTAGATAACGGCTCTTATCACCGTCACGTAATTCTACTGCTTCATATTCACCAGTAGATGCACCACTTGGAACGAGGGCAGAACCGAACCCACCTGATTCTGTCGTAATTTCAACCTCAACCGTTGGATTACCACGGGAGTCTAGTACTTCTCTTGCATAAACATCTGTAATGTATGGCATTTGCAATTCTCTCCTTTTATCTATTGTTTTTAATTTACTTTTTCAATAAAGAATTACCGGTCATTTCTTCAGGCTTATTTACGTCCAATAAATCAAGCAAGGTTGGAGCTAAATCCGCCAGAATTCCACCGTCCCGTAATTCCGTACCCTTCTCTGTAACGATTACCGGAACCGGGTTGGTCGTGTGTGTTGTCATCGGCTCTCCTTCAAGTGTCATGACTTCATCGGAGTTACCATGGTCAGCAGTGATAATTGCTTTACCACCGAGTTCAAGAATTTTATCGACAATCTTGCCTAAACATTCGTCTACTGCTTCAACCGCTTTAATGGTCGGCTCTAGCATTCCGGAATGACCGACCATATCCGGGTTCGCGAAGTTTAAGATGATTGCCTGCTGGTTACCTTCATCAAGTTCCTTCAGTAACGCGTCCGTTACTTCATAGGCACTCATTTCCGGTTTTAAATCGTAAGTAGCTACTTTTGGTGAATCGATCAAAATTCGTTTTTCACCAGGAAATTCCTCGTGACGTCCACCACTCATAAAGTAAGTGACGTGTGGATATTTTTCCGTTTCGGCAATTCGCAATTGATTCAATCCGTTGTCAGATAGAACTTCTCCGACCGTATTCTTCAAATCGGTTGGACCAAACGCAACTGCACTATTAATGTCATTACTGTAATTCGTAAATGTGACGAAATCAATGTCCTGTGGCACATTTTCACCACGTTCGAAGTCACGGAAATCTACATCCGTAAATGTTTTCGTAATTTGAATTGCCCGGTCTGGACGGAAGTTGAAGAAGATGATCGAATCATTATCTTCAATCAGGCCGACTGGCTCTTCATTTTCATCAATGATGACGGAAGGCTCAACGAATTCATCAAAGATTCCGTGCTCATAGGAATCATAGACGACATCGAGCGGATGCTGATAAGATGGACCTTTCCCATGTACCATTGCGTCGTACGTTTTCTTCACACGATCCCAGCGATGATCCCGGTCCATGGAATAATAGCGGCCGGAAACCGTTGCAATCTTCCCGACACCTAATTCCTGCATTTTCTCTTCCGTTTGACGGATATATTCAGCAGCTGTTTTCGGGCCTACATCTCGTCCGTCCAAGAAAGCATGCACATAGACATTTTCCAAATCATTCGCTTTTGCCAGTTCTAGTAAAGCGAATAAATGGCTGATATGGCTGTGAACTCCACCATCCGAAAGTAAACCGAACAAATGGAGTGCTTTTTGTTCTGTCTTGGCTTTATGAATGGTCTGAAGGAAAGCTTCCATCTGGAAGAAGTCGCCTCCCTGAATCGCCATATTCACTCGAGTCAGGCTTTGATAAACGATACGACCAGCACCGATATTCAAGTGGCCGACTTCAGAGTTTCCCATCTGACCTTCTGGTAATCCAACGGCTTCCCCACTCGCTGTTAATTGATTATGAGGGAATTCATTCCAATACCGATCAAAGTTTGGTGTGTTTGCTAATTTTACTGCATTTCCTTTCACTTCATCTCGTAAGGCAAAGCCGTCGAGGATGATTAGTGCTGCTAAATTTTCTTTATTCATTAATACCTGCCTCCACAAGGGATAAGAAAGAATCCGCTTCTAGGCTCGCACCGCCAACTAACGCACCGTCTACATCGGACTGGCTTAATAATTCATCAATCGTTGCCGGCTTCACACTACCGCCGTACTGGATAATTACTTTATCCGCAGTTTCTTCTGATGTAAGTTCTTTAATAACATTACGAATTTCACGGCATACTTCATTCGCATCTTCACTTGACGCAGTTTTGCCTGTTCCGATCGCCCAGATTGGCTCATAAGCAATGATCGTCTTAGCAATTTCTTCAGCTGACAAATCTTTCAATGCTGCTGTAACCTGGCTCCGGACAAGCTCCACTGTTTCATTTGCTTCTCTTTGCTCAAGACTCTCTCCAACACAAACAATCGGTGTTAATCCGTGCGCGTGAGCTGCTCTTGTTTTTTTGTTTACTGTTTCATCCGTTTCCGCAAATAATTCTCTACGTTCGGAGTGGCCTAAAACGACGTGGGTAACACCAATATCCTTCAGCATAACCGGGCTTACTTCACCAGTAAACGCACCACTGTCTTCAAAATGCATATTTTGAGCAGAAACTTTAATCTCTGTACCTTCCGTCGCTTCCACTAAAGCTGGTAAATAAGGGAATGGTGCACAAATGATCGCCTCTGCCTTGTCATTTGCCGGGACTTTTTCCCGAATTGCCTCGACAAATTCTCTAGCTTCATTTGCCGTCTTATTCATTTTCCAATTTCCTGCAATTACGTTCTTACGCATGTTTCCACTCTCCCTACTTATTTTTCATCTAAAGCTGCGATACCTGGAAGAACTTTACCTTCCATAAACTCTAAGGAAGCTCCTCCGCCAGTTGACACATGATCCATCTGCTCAGCGAAGCCAAATTGTTCAACAGCTGCAGCAGAGTCTCCACCACCGATAATCGAGAATCCTTCTGTATCTGCAAGAGCTGCGGCAACTTCTCTCGTACCGCCCGCAAAAGAATTCATTTCAAATACACCCATCGGTCCATTCCATAAAATTAATGCAGATTCCTGAATTGTTTTACGGTAGATTTCACGGGTTTCTGGACCAATATCAAGCCCTTCCCAATCTGCCGGTATTTCATTTACAGGTACAATTTTTGTATCTGCTGTATCAGAGAAGTCATTAGCGACTACGACATCAACAGGCATTAAGAAATTGACATTCTTCTCTTTCGCTTTTCTCATGAATTCATTGGCCAAATCAATTTTATCTTCTTCAAGAAGTGAATTTCCAATTTCATTACCTTGCGCTTTAATGAATGTATAGGCTAGTCCACCACCGATGATTAGGTTGTCGACTTTATCAAGTAGATTATCGATTACATTAATCTTATCTTTAACTTTCGCTCCACCAATAATTGCTGTGAATGGACGTTTTGGATTTTCCAGTGCATTACCGAGTACTTCAATTTCTTTTTCCATTAAGAACCCTGCAGCTGCCGGCAACTTCTCTGCAACTCCAACCGTTGAAGCATGTGCTCGGTGAGATGTTCCAAAAGCATCATTGACAAAAATATCCGCGAACTTAGTGAATTCTTCTACTAATGCTGGATCGTTTTTCTCTTCACCCGCTTCAAAGCGAACATTCTCAAGCAGAAGAATACCCCCTTCTGGCATTTGGGAAACTGCATCTTCTACTTCTTTTCCAAATACTTTGTCTGCTTTTAATACTTCTTTACCCAGCAGGTTGCTTAAATGTTCAGCAACAGGGTCTAATCTTAAATCTTCTACTACTTCCCCTTTTGGTCGGCCTAAATGACTTACTAAAATTACTTTGGCACCTTGTTCTGTCAAATATTCAATTGTTGGGATAACTGCTTTGATTCTTGTATCATCCGTTACCTTCCCGTCCTGCATTGGAACGTTCAAGTCGACACGGCATAATACCCTCTTCCCTTTTACATCAAAGTCTTTCATTGTCTTTTTATTCAAATCATCAACCTCCCAAATGGTTTTGCAACGTTTTATTGTATTGTTCCATATTTTGCTTTCCATCCATTATTATATACCAGGTGGAAATGAAACGCTTGTGATTCGTTGAGTTTTGTTGAATAATTGGATTTTTATTTAATATGTACATAGGATTATCTAAAATGAAAAAAGCGAAGGAGGATGACTTTTCCTCCTCCGCCCTTTGTACATAAAACAATTACGGTTTATAATTATAATCCTTTGCTGTTAAGCAGTTCTACAAGGTCAATACAACGAGCTGCATATGCATATTCGTTATCATACCAAGAAACAACTTTTACCATGTTGTCTTCCATAACCATTGTGGATAGACCATCAACGATAGAAGAGTGAGCATTACCAACAATGTCAGAAGAAACGATTGGATCCTCAGTGTACTGAAGCACACCTTTCATTGGACCTTCCGCAGCTGCTTTGAACGCATTGTTCACTTCTTCTACTGTTACATTTTTCTCCAATTCAGCAACTAAGTCTGTTAATGAACCGTCTGGAGTTGGAACACGTACTGCCATACCGTTCAACTTACCGTTAAGCTCAGGTAATACTTTACCTACTGCTTTAGCAGCTCCCGTTGTTGTTGGGATAATATTCGCAGCTGCTGCACGTGCACGACGGTAGTCTTTGTGCGGTGAGTCAAGCGTATGCTGGTCGTTCGTGTAAGAGTGGATTGTTGTCATCATTCCACGCTTCAAACCAAATGTATCGTTTAACACTTTTGCAAATGGTGCTAGACAGTTTGTTGTACATGAAGCATTTGATACAACGTGGTGGTTTGCTGGGTCATATTGATCGTCATTAACACCCATTACAATTGTTAAATCATCATCTTGTGCTGGTGCAGAGATGATTACTTTTTTCGCGCCAGCATCGATATGTTTCTGTGCTTGATCACGTTGAGTGAAACGACCTGTAGATTCAATAACAACATCTACACCAAGCTCACCCCAAGGAAGGTCTGCTGGATCTCTTTCAGATAATACTTTAATCTCTTTCGTACCGATGAAGAGGCTTGAACCTTCCGCCTTCACTTCTTCTTTTAGAGATCCATGTACAGAGTCATATTTCAAAAGATGTGCAAGCATATCTGCATCTGTCAAGTCATTTACTGCTACAACTTCCATGTTCTCGCCATGTTCTAATGCATGACGTAGTGCAATACGACCAATTCTTCCAAATCCGTTAATACCAACTTTTACTGTCATGTTATTGCCTCCCTAAATTTATAAAAAATATATTGCTGATAAATTTATTTTTAAAAGGCATTTAGCCTTCTAAAATCTCTCTTGCGCAGGCTTCATCTGTGATTAAAAGATCACTTTTCCCTGCTTCGAAATAGGACGCGATCGCTTTCGCCTTTGACTGACCACCTGCAATCGTCACTACATGCCCAATTTCATTTAGGTCATGTAAATGAAGTCCAACAGTGCGAACCCTGTAAACAGTATTACCCTCTTGGTCAAAATAATATCCAAAAGCCTCACTTATTGCTTCATTCTCTTTTAATTTATCGAGAATGTGTTGTGGTGTCTTCCGGCGATTCGCCATTTTGAGTGCGTCCCCAACACCATGCAATACAATGTCTGCCTGTTTAATCTTGGACACGATTGCTTGTATAGACGGCTCTTCCATTAAACTTTTATATGCTGCTTCACTTAATGGATCCGGGACATAAAGTAAGCTGTAATTACCGCGGGACTTCTTTGCCATCTCCTCGGCTATTCTTGTCGCCTGGTTTTCAACTTTTTCACCAAGCGCACCTCTAGCCGGTACGAAAAGATAATCTTCCTCTTTATTAAGAGGTGTCATGACGTCGGCAACCGCTGCAATTGTACTGCCACCTGTAACAGCAATCGTATTATTCGCCGTAATAATAGATTTCAAATAGGCGATACAGGCTTTACCCATTTCCTGTTTTACCCATTCCTGCCCATCACTATTCCCTGGTACAATAATTACCTTGTCTAATGATAGTTTTTCCTTTAAACGTTCCCTTAAAACATGAATCCCTTTTAATTCACCCATAAAATCTGTCAGTTCTTCCAGTAGCCGTTTCCCTTCCTTCGTAACATACATCCCCTTACTCGTAATTTCGAGCAGGCCTTGTTCTTGAAGAAAGTCAACCTCACTACGAACCTGACGTTCGGTCAATCCTACGTTTTCACTGAGTGCACGTCTTCCGATCGGATGAAAGAGACTGACACTCTGCAGAATTGCGTAACGTTCTTCTAAGACTTGAAGCAGGTCTGGTACAAGTTGTTTCTGCAGATTAACGATTGCTTTCATATCGCTACTCCTTCTTCTGGACACTTTATGTCCACGCTAGTCAAATTACGTCCCTCTACAATATCGATTATATCATAGAGATATTTTTTTACAACTAAAAGGAATTAAAAAGAGAGAAATTAGCTCATCCTAATTTCTCTCCGAATGTTTTTTCAGAAAAGCTTCTATTGTATTGAAGCTGATTTCTTCACAATTCATTTGTTCACCATTAATTTCTATTACCGGAATTTGAAGCTGATACTCCGCCAGCCACTCTTCCCTTGAGTGAATATCCCGTTTTTCTAATGTATGTGGATAGTCGACTTCAAAAGAGGATAGTAACGCCTCAGCATCGTCACATAATGGACAGATTTCCTTCGTATAAAATATAATATGCACCAGATAATTACTCCTTTCTTCGTTTATAGGAAGCGGGAATATTTAGTTCTTGTCTGTACTTCATCACTGTTCTTCTTGCAATGTTCACGGAATATTTCTCCTGTAAACAACTTCTTATCCTCTCGTCGGATAATGGTCGAGCCTTGTCTTCCTCTTCAATCAATTGGTGGATCATGTGTTTTAGGACGATTGTTGTTTTTTTACCGTCGTCTTGTGAAACACCAGATTGGAAAAAGAATTTGAGCGGATAAATCCCATGAGGTGTCTCGACATACTTATTGTTAACCGCCCGGCTGATTGTGGATGTATGCAACTCAAGTTTCTCCGCAATATCACTTAATGTCATCGACTTTAAATGAAGTAAACCAAATTCAAAGAATTCGACTTGCCTCTCTACAATCTCACGAATAACAAGTTCAATAGTAGCCGTTCGATATTTAAGTGCTCCTTCCAGCCATCGTAATTGGTCACGCTTGGACTTCAGAAACTTCTCTGCTTCTTTGTCCGCCAATTGATTATATGATGAATCAATTACTAGTTTCGGAGCCGACCAATGATAAAATGTAATTTTCCACTTATCTTGATCCTTCCAGATTTTCGCTTCCGGGACTATATATTCCACATCAGTCGTATCGAGCAATTTACCTGGCTTGGGATCACAGGATTGAATAAGCTTGATTAGATCTTCCAATTCCCCCTGCGTGATTCCATATGATTCCTGTATAGCAGTCCAATCATAATCAGCAATCCAATCAAGATGATGAAGAAGTAAATCCTCTATAAAAGGGCGATAGCCATCCATCTCGCGGAGTTGCAGATAGATACATTCTCCAAGATGTCTTGCCCCAATGCCACGGGGCTCAAGTTGCTGAATAATATGTAGCGCTTTTTCCGTAATGGGATATGTCGTGTTACATGCACTTGCCCATTCTTCCAGAGATATTTCCAAATATCCATTTTCATTCAAGGAGTCAATTCCAAATTCGACAGTCGGAAGAAGTTCTTCCGGGATATCTATGGTCAGCAATTGCTCTTTCAACCGATCGTATAATGTTTTCTCACTGGAATTCATCGCATCAATGGAGTATGTATCAGACGCTTGATAGGTCTGTTGACGTTCGTCTGCATCATAGATGACTTCTTCGATTAATGGATTTTCCTCTGCTATCTCATTGATGTATTCGTACAATTCAATGGAAGTGAACTGAAGCATTTGTATGGATTGGATGAGTGACTGGTTCAATTTGCGCTGGATTGTTTGCTGTTGGACCAAGTGCTGTTTCACAACGGACAACTCCTTCCCCATAAAGTGAAACTTCATTCAGTGGGGAATTCCTTAGCCCCACTGAATGTTAGGTTAATGCGTGATAAAATATCCCTGTTTCTACTATATAATGATAAATCAATTTGTTCAAAGATTGATTGCTTTCATACAGCGTAAGTTCAACTCTTACCTGGAGGTCCGCAGTCCAGACACCTCTCGCTTTCCGCAGGCGGCTGGTGAGCCTCCTCGGGCTGGCGCCCTGCGGGGTCTCACCTATGCCTATCCTCCTGCAGGAGTCTCGAGGTGTCTGGACTGCTCCGAGGGAGGGCCTAATTTGGAACACTATTTTTCATTTTAGTAATTAGATCGTTTATCATAGTGGTGGGTTAGTTTCCATTAATAATAACGCCCTCTACCAGTTCAGTTGCCCGGCGGACGGTGACTCCAACGGGAAAAGCACGAGTCCAGACCTGAGCAGGAAGCGAACTTCTTCCGAGGCAGACTAAGTTCGCTCTCGTATATGGCAACGTCTGCATTAGCACGTCCTATGCGTCGAGGCTCAGCGCGGAGCCCGCGGAAAGCATCCGTCCTCCGGGCAACTGAACGGCGAATAGAGCGCTAAATTAAATAATCGAGCTAGACACTTACGCCGTATGAAGGTAATTAGCTTTTTAGTTCTTCATTTTCGGGTCGAGGGCGTCGCGGAGGCCGTCGCCGATTAGGTTGAAGCCTAGGACGACGAGGACGATAGCGATTCCCGGGACGATAACGGTCCATGGTGCGAGTTGGATGAAGTCTCTCGAGTCCGCAAGCATTTGACCCCACTCAGGCGTTGGCGGCTGTGCCCCTAACCCTAAGAATCCTAGGGCTGCAGCTTCTAATATTGCCGTACCAAACCCGAGCGTGGATTGGACAATGATTGGCGCCACACTATTCGGCAAAATATGCTGGAAAATAATCCTTCCATGCCTCATTCCCTGAGCTTTCGCCGCCATCATATACTCCTCTTCCCGTAGACTTATTACCCGTGATCTAACAAGTCTTCCAAATATCGGTATATTAATAATCGCAATTGCTAGTAATGCATTTTGCAACGATGGTCCTAGAATTGCTACAATCGCAATTGCTAGTAGAATACTCGGGAAAGCAAGTAGAATATCAAAGATACGGGAAATAATCATATCGACCCAACGACCGAAATAACCAGCTATAATACCTAGAAAGGTTCCGAACACTAATGCACCTGAAACAGCAATAAACCCAACCATCAACGATACTCTTGCCCCGTAGACAAGCCTTGTGAAAATATCTCTTCCTAAGTGATCTGTTCCGAGCCAATATTCCCCAGATGGCGGTTGCAGCCGGCTTGCAAGATTTTGTTCGTGATACGTGTACGATGTGAACAGTGGGGCAAATATCGCTATCAAGATAAAGAATATGATGACGGAAAATCCAATGATCGCCAATCTATTCTTCCGCAGCTCGCGAAATGTATCTTTCCATGGCGAAGTAACTTCCATCTCTTCATGGTCCATCAAGTGACCCTCTACTGCAGGATTTGGTACAGGCTGCTCTGTATTTTTTTCACTTAGCTTCATGTGCACCACCTCCTAATACTTAATCCGCGGATCAAGTTTTTTATATAAAATGTCAACGACCAAGTTAATCATGACGAAGATGAAAGCGATGACTAATATTCCTGACTGGATAACCGGATAATCCCGGTAATTAATCGCTTCATATACATATCTGCCTACCCCTGGCCAACTGAAAATTGTTTCCGTTAAAATAGCTCCGCCTAATAGCACACCCGTTTGCAATCCAATTACAGTGATTACTGGTATCATCGCGTTTTTTAACGCATGCTTATAGATAACAAGAAATTGGCCAGACCCTTTCGCCCGCACTGTACGAATGTAATCCGACTTCATGACTTCTAGCATGCTGGATCTAGTCATCCGTGCAATGATTGCCATCGGGATTGTTCCAAGGGCAATACTCGGTAATATCAAATGCTTCAATATCGTTCCCGCCCTGGCAAAGTCCAGATGAATCAATGAATCAAGCACATAGAGATGCGTAATTGCAGCAATTGGATCCTTACTGTCTTGTCTGCCATAAGCTGGTAACCAGCCGAGCTCTTGAGCAAATATCCATTGTTCCATTAATGCGAGCCAGAACACCGGCATGGAGACGCCTATTAAAGCAATGAGCATTGCTGCTAGATCAAACCAGGAATTCTGTTTCCAAGCACTAATGATTCCAGCATTGACTCCTACGACAATCGCAAAGATCATTGCAAATAGTGTCAGCTCAAAAGTAGCTGCTATGTAAGGGAGAATTTCACTAGAAATTTCCGCCTTGGAACGGAGTGAGGTGCCCAAATCACCTTGTAAAATATCTAAAATATAATTCCAATATTGAACAAAATAAGGTTCATTCAATCCCATTGTCTTTTCCAAATTAGCAATTGCATCTGCTGTTGCCGCTTCACCCAGGATAACCTGCGCAGGGTTTCCCGGAATAAGATGGACAATTGAAAAGGTTATGAGCGTCATCCCAATTAATACTGGAATGAGCATTAACAGACGGCGAAGTATATACGTTACCATGTTTTCCCCCTCATTCTGTAAAAGCTTTTCGATCCGTCAACAAAGACAGGGATAGCAGCACCAGTCTACTATCCCTTCTGTTTTACCACTTTCCCCTTGCCTGTGAATTACTCGGTCAGTTCCACTTCTGCCAGAGATTCACTTGTAGATGGATGCGGGACATAGTTTTGCACGTTACTTGTAGTCGCCATTACTGGTGTAGAGTGTACAAGTGTAACCATTGGCGAGTCTTCCGATATGAGTTCTTGAGCTTGTGCGTAAAGGTCAGCCCGCTCATCCTGGTCAATAGCCCGCTTTGCTGCATCCAGCAGTTCATCGACCTCATCATTTTGATAAAATTCACGGTTACTGCTTCCAATGTTAGAGCCATGGAGCAGACTGCTTAAGAAATAATCCGGGTCTCCATTTGTTCCTGACCAGCCAAGCATATACAACTGATGCTCGCCTTGGGATGTCTTTTCCAAGTACGGTGCCCACTCTTCACGTACGATATTGGCTGTCACACCAACGTCTTCTAAGTTATTCTGAACGATTTGTGCAACCGTCTCCGGATCAGGCATATACGGACGCGCGACCGGCATTGTCCACAATTCAATTTCAAGCCCATCCTCAAATCCTGCTTCAGCTAGTAGTTCAATCGCTTTATCCGGGTCATACTCATAAGCCTCGACATCATCGTTATAACCTAAATATCCCGGTGGCAGCGGGTTTTTTGCTGTTGTAGCATAACCAGCATACAAAGCATCTGCAATTGCCTCTTTATCAATGGCATAATTGATTGCGTGACGTACTTCCACGTTATCAAGCGGCTCACTCTGTGTATTAAAGCCAAGGTAGCCAACGTTGTTTTCTGATCTTGTCAATAGCTCTAAACCTTCCTCCGCCTCTACCCCTTCAGCATCATCTGGATTCAGTCCATCCATAATATCAACTTCACCGGAACGGAGTGCAATTAACCGAGCAGCATTATCAGGAATCACTTCAAAAATAACTCGGTCTAGTTTCGGTAAACCATCTACTCGATAGTCTTCAAACTTCTCGAGGACTATGGAGTCATCCTTTGTCCAGCTCACAAATTTAAACGGGCCTGTACCTACAGGATTTTCATTAATTTCTGGTCCATACTCTTCCAGTGCAGCTGGGGATGTTATGGCAAAATAGCTCATCCCAAGATTTTGCAGGAAGAATCCAAGCGGCTGATTTAAGATAAATTCAATTTCATGGTCATTTACGACATTAATCTCTTCAATGACATGTCCTTCTTCCCCTTTATACCCGCCAAACATTGTTCCATACATGGAATAGACATAACCGTCATCAGAGAATGCATATTCATGGTCTGGATCTGCCCATCTTTCAAAATTCGTTTTTACGGCTTCTGCATTAAAGTCCGTCCCATCATGAAAGGTTACTCCCTCTTCCAAGTAGAACGTATAGGAAAGACCATCATCAGAAACTTCCCAATCATGGGCAAGTCCCGGCAGTAATTCAAAGGAATCTTTTTCAAAGGTCAATAGTCCTTCCAACACTTGATGGGTAACTCGTGAAGATTCCCCATCCGTCGTGCTTCCTGGATCTAGACTCTCAGAATCTCCGCCTCTAGCAAATACTAACACTTGATCTCCGGCTGCAGTCGCCTCTTCCGCTTCAGTATCCTCATTTTCCCCTGCATCCGTCTCTGTCGCATCGTCATCCGGTGTGTCACTCGTATTGGCACCACCATCACCACTACACGCTACGAGTGCTAATAAAAAAATCAGCAATGTAGCAAGTAAAGTCATGCGTAACTTCATTTCTTTATCCCCCTTTTTTCTTACTAAAAATATATTTTATTACTTGTCATTATATAAATGACAGGCAACAAAATGCTGATCATCGACCGGACCGAATTCCGGCCTTACTTGCGAACAAATATCCATCGCAAACGGGCATCTCGTATGGAAAGCGCACCCGGTTGGTGGATTCGCGGGACTTGGCACATCCCCCTCAAGAATAACTCGCTCTTTCACAATATCCGGATCTGGTTCCGGCACGGCAGATAATAGTGCTTTGGTATATGGATGCTTCGGTTCCTCGTATAGGGCATCCTTCTCAGCTAGTTCAACCATCCGGCCTAAATACATAACCCCGACCCGATCGCTAATATGTTTAACAACACTTAAATCATGTGCAATAAAAATATAAGTTAATTGAAACTCGTCACGGAGTTCTTCCATTAAATTTAATATTTGTGATTGTACCGATACATCAAGAGCAGATACAGGCTCATCACAAATAATTAATTTCGGATGATTTGCGAGGGCCCTAGCAATCCCAATCCGCTGTCTTTGACCTCCACTGAACTGATGTGGGTATCTTGAGGCGTGATAGCTGCTTAAGCCGACAATTTCTAACAGCTGCCTTACACGTTTCTTTCGTTCACTCTTTGACTTCATTCCATGAACGAGTAAAGGTTCACCGACAATTTTCTCCACGGTATGCCGCGGATTTAGGGATGCGTATGGGTCCTGGAATATAATTTGCATATCCCTTCTTAATTTCCGCATATCCTCTGAACTAAATTTTGTTATATCTTTCCCTTCGAACTTCACTTCACCTTCCGTCGGTTCGATCAATCGCAGAATCGATTTTCCCGTCGTTGATTTCCCGCAGCCTGATTCCCCGACAATTCCTAAGATTTCTCCTTCCCGCACGTGAAAAGAAACGTCATCAACCGCTTTCACTTCACCAACGGTTTTTCCAAACACACCGCCTTGGATCGGGAAATATTTTTTTAACCCTTTCACTTCAAGTATTGGTTGTGACATCCTTTAATCGCTCTCCTTCCTGCTTCGAATGTAAGAAGCAACGACTTTCACGGCCTTCGCCTAAGTTGTAAATTTGCGGGTTCTCCTTGAAGCAACGTTCAAAGGCGAATTCACAACGGGGAGCAAAACGGCAGCCAATATGATCTTTCCTCGGCCTAGCTACCGTACCGGGAATAGAATAAAGCTTCTTCTCCTTCCCATGGAGCTTTGGCAAGGAACGAATTAACCCTTGAGTATAAGGATGTTTCGGATCCTTCAAGATTTCCCTTGTCGTTCCTTGTTCAACGACTTGTCCGGAATACATGACGACAACCCGGTCGCAAATATCGGCTACAACACCTAAATCATGCGTAATAAGTAAAATACTCGTCTGTTCTTCTTTATTGATTTTTTTCATTAAATCAAGAATCTGCGCTTGAATCGTCACGTCCAGTGCGGTTGTCGGCTCGTCAGCTATAAGTAAGCTCGGTTCACTCGACATCGCCATCGCTATCATGACGCGCTGGCGCATTCCACCCGATAATTGATGGGGGTATTCATTTACAATATCTTCCGCACGCGGTATCCCTACAACCTTCAACATGTGAATCGCTTTTTCCGTTGCCGTCTGTTTACTTACCTTCTGATGAATACGGATTGCTTCTCGCATCTGATTACCGATTGTAAATACGGGATTCAGTGAAGTCATGGGCTCTTGGAAGATCATCGAGATCTCATTGCCACGAATCTTTTTCATGCGCTTCTCACTTGCTTTTGCCAAGTTTTCATCCTTGTAAAAAATGGAACCGTTTACAATCTTTCCAGGAGGTTTTGGTATTAATTGTAAAATGGATAAGGAAGTAACACTTTTCCCGCTACCTGATTCCCCCACTACTCCTACCACTTCTCCTTTATGTACGGTAAAACTTACCTGATCCACTGCTGGAATTTCTCCGCTATCTGTAAAGAAATGGGTGCTCAATTCTTTTAGCTCCAGGATTGCTTCTGCCATTTTCTACCTCCTTCACTTTAAAATAGGGTTAGTCTCCTCATTAATATACAGAAAATTAATTAAAATATCAAGAGAATAATTTTTTACAGTTTAGAAAAAATAGTTTATACTACTTTACAAAGGAGCGTGAACAGGATTGATCGAAGTCTATACAGATGCTGCTTCTAAAGGAAATCCCGGTAAAAGTGGAATCGGGATCGTCATCAAAGCTGGAAAAGCAGACGTCGAATATTCTTTTCCAATCGGTACATATTCGAATCATGAAGCAGAATTTCACGCGGTAATCAAGGCATTAGAGCTATGTAAGGTACAGTATCCAAAAGAAATACTTTCCTTTCGTACCGATTCCAAGATTGTCGTTGATACAGTAGAAAAGAACTATACAAAAAATAATAACTTCCTTCCCTTGCTTGAAAGGATTCAAGAGTTAAGTGGGCATTTCCCGTTATTTTTCATTAAATGGATCCCAGAAAAACAAAATCAACGAGCAGACCGACTAGCAAAGGAAGGTATTCATAAATAATAATAGAAAGAACATAGGGTGAATAGAACGTGAAGAAAAGTATTGTTTTAATTGGATTCATGGGTGTTGGGAAAACAACACTCGGTAAAGAACTTGCCCGTAAGTTACAATGCGGATTCCTTGACATAGATGCGGAAATTGAAGCGAAATACGGCATGGAAGCTGTCGATATTTTTAACGTATACGGAGAAAAGGAATTCAGAAAAACGGAAAGAGAAATGATCGTCGACGCCTGTCAATTAGAAGGTAAAGTGATTTCTGTTGGTGGTGGAGCGTTCATGCAGGAAGAAATCCGCAAAGCTTGCATGGAGCATGCTATTGTCATATTTCTTGACATGTCATTTGGTTATTGGAAAGAGCGTATTAGTCTCTTGCTTCCAACGCGACCTGTATTACAAGGAAAAAGTCTAGAAGAGATTAAAAGTCTCTTTGATGAACGCCAGGCGATCTACAACGAACATCATATCCGCCTGCCAATTGATAACCTCGATGTTGACGCTGCAGTTCAAACAATTCATGATAAGTTGAAATTATTATAAGGAGGAGTTTGAAGAGAAGAAAAAGACAAGGGGATGAATTGAAATCAAGCCCTTGTCTTTATTGAGATTTTAGCGCGCCCAGGAGGATTCGAACCCCCGACAAACCTGGTACCGGAAACCAGTGCTCTATCCGGCTGAGCTATGGGCGCATCATCTATTTATGAACACAAAGATTATTATAACGTTTTTTTAGTAGACTTTCAAGCTTTTTTACATGTATACTTATTTTACTACTGTTTATAAAGATAAATAAACGGGTAAGCTAGCATTTAGTCTGTTTTTATTTCGTTGAAGTCTTTCGTTTGACCTTTTTTGACCAATGGTATATGATGAAAAAAGAAAGCCCACTAGAAATACTAACGATTGACAATGTAAATAAGGAGGATATGTAAATGAATTTAGTACCTACAGTTATTGAACAAACGAACCGTGGAGAACGTGCTTATGATATTTATTCAAGACTTTTGAAAGACCGTATCATTCTGCTTGGTAGCGCTATTGATGATAACGTGGCGAACTCAATTGTCGCTCAACTGCTATTCCTTGAGGCAGAAGATCCTGGTAAAGACATCTCTCTTTATATCAACTCTCCGGGCGGATCCATCACAGCTGGAATGGCAATCTATGATACAATGAATTTCATTAAATCAGATGTATCGACTATTTGTATCGGTATGGCCGCTTCAATGGGGGCATTCCTGCTTGCAGCAGGTGAAAAAGGCAAACGCTACGCCCTTCCTAACAGTGAGATTATGATTCACCAGCCACTTGGCGGTGCGCAAGGGCAAGCAACAGATATTGAAATCCATGCAAAACGAATCATTGAAATTAAGCAACGGATGAATGAAATCCTATCTGAGAAAACCGGTCAGCCACTAGAAGTAATTGAGCGCGACACAGAGCGTGACAACTTCATGAATGCAGAACGTTCCGTAGAATACGGTTTAATCGACCAAATCTTAGAGCGTAAGCCAGAGGATAAGTAATACTATAAAAAGAACCCTTTCACTAATCAAGTGAAAGGGTATTTTTTTATTCTTTATTTGTGACGAAGGAGATTAAATGGTTTAAAGCTACCTCTTCATCTGGCCCATCGGCAATAATTTTTATTTCCTCACCATTTGCAATGGCCAAGCTCATTAATCCCATAATACTTTTTGCATTCACCTTTTTACCGTCTTTTTCTAAAAATAAATGCGAAGAGTAACGATTCGCTTCTTGCACAAATAGTGCAGCAGGTCTGGCCTGCAGACCTGAATCTAAATCAACCTTCACCAAATTCTCTACCAACTCAACTCATCCTCCCTGAAGTTTAGAAAACGCTACCATTTTACTTTTACTCAATATTTATCTTTATTATGTAGGCAATAAAATTATTCTGCTTACATCGCTTCGTAGCATTTTATCACTTAATATCCCAATCGGGAATGTTGCAACATTCCCGATCCAAATTTTTTAATTATCAGTATTATAACATGAAATACGGAGAAAGAGAATATCCTTTTATTTCTTCACAAAAATTTCACCTTGCCGGATTTTCTCTGCAAATTCATCTATTTTCTTTAGGCGATGATTCACACCTGACTTGGATATCTTTCCACTCCCCACCAACTCACCGAGTTCTTTCAATGAAACATCTTCATGTTCCTTTCGTAAAACAGCAATTTCCTGAAGTTTCTCTGGTAATTGGTCTAGACCGACCGTCTGTTCAATTAGTTTAATATTCTCGATTTGTCGGAATGCGGCTCCGATTGTTTTATTCAAATTAGCTGTTTCACAATTAACAAGCCGATTGACGGAATTACGCATATCACGCACGATCCGTACATCTTCAAATTTAAATAGTGCATTATGCGCTCCGATAATACTTAGAAATTCTGTAATCTTCTCCGCCTCTTTAATATAGACGATATAACCATGTCTTCTTTCAAGTGTCTTGGATTTTAAATCGAATGAATTTAATAATTCGCTTAGGGAATTGTTATGCTCTTCGTGGTAGTTGTAAATTTCCAAATGATAAGAAGATGTTTCCGGGTTGTTTACCGACCCGCCTGCAAGGAACGCACCTCTTAGATAGGCCCGCTTATTTGCGTCATGGTTAAATATTTCCGGTGAAATCGCCCTGATGATATCATACGGGGGTTGCATAATTTCCAAATCCTGCAAAACCTTTCGTACTCCTTCTTTCATCCTGACAATATAAATATTATTTTTCTTCAATTTCATCTTTTTCCGAACAAGCACTTCAATCGGTACATCATAATTACTCTTTATCAATGTATAGATTCTACGGGCAATCGCAGCATTTTCAGTCTGCACATCAAGAGAGTAGCGCTGCTTTGACACGGAAACAACTCCATTCATGCGGATCAATGCTGCAAGTTCAGCCTTCTTTTCAGTTGCATTCGATTCTATTGTTGTTAATTCTTTCTTAATTTCTGAAGCAAAGGACATCGTGTTCTCCTCCTTTACCTTCGATTCCTTCCCTCTTTTGGTTACGCAAAAAGGCAGGTAAAAATGACACTTCACAAAAGAAGAGGTTCTGCTAAAAACACTCACATTCTACAATGTAAAAATCACCACACACGCTAGTTAGCTTTTCCGCTCCCTAAGCACTACTTGCCGCCTTGAAATGTCATATAGGACGTACTAGAGGTCAGCGCTAGCAAAAACAATCGCGTTTTGAGCCTGCCTTATTCCTTTTCCGCCTTTTTCCTACCTACTCTTTTATAATAAGGAATATAACAGCTTTGCAATCTTATCCGTATCATGACGAAGAGCGGGATGCTCTTTGTTAACAATATCCCCTTCGATAATTTCAAGTCCAAAAGCAAGCAATTTATCGGTATCATAAATAACGGGTTCGGCATTCTCTTCCGCATATTTTTCCTTAATCGTATCTTTAATCGGTTCATTGTGTACGACGATCGCATCAACGATTCCTTTCCCGATATGACGGTTAATCGCCTCCACATGATCAGATGCTGTATACCCCGTCGTTTCACCAGCCTGAGTCATCAAATTACAAACATAAACAATTTTAGCTTTTGTCTGCTCCAATGCTTCTTGTACACTAGGGACAATCAGATTGGGCATTATACTCGTATAAAGACTGCCTGGGCCGATGACAACTAGATCAGCCTCAACAATTGCCTGAACTGCATGACTGAATGGTTTTACAGGTTCAGGACTTATAAAAACATGGTCAATCCCTTTATTTGATAACGGAATATTAGATTCACCCGAAACAATTGATCCATCTTTCATTTTAGCATGAAGCGATAGATTTTCTGTGGAAATTGGATAGATGGTGCCTTTTACGTTCAACACACGGGAAATCTCTTTTATTCCATCATAAAAGTCGCCCGTGACAGAGGTCATCGCTGCAAGCAATAAATTGCCCAGGGAATGACCAGACAAACCATTTCCTACTTCAAACCGGTGCTGAAATAATTCAACTAACATCGGTTCTGCATCCGAAAGTGCAGCAATTACATTGCGAATATCTCCAGGTGCGGGAATGGCCATCTCATCCCGCAATCTCCCGGTACTTCCGCCATCATCTGCTACCGTAACAATTGCAATCAAATCAATTGGTAAATTCTTTAACCCCCGTAGAAGGACAGGCATTCCTGTACCTCCACCGACGACAACGACTCTTGGTTGTTTATCCTCATTCATGCCTCAACTTCCCTTTCTCTTATCGATATCGCGATGGCTGATATGGGTAATATAATTCCTTGATAATTCCTTAGCGAAGTGTTCAGCGAGAGCAACAGAACGGTGTTGTCCTCCCGTACATCCAATCGCGATGACAAGTTGGGATTTCCCTTCTTTCTTATACTGTGGAAGCATGAACTCTAATAAATCTAAGACTTTATCAATGAATTTCTGCGTGTCCGACCATTTGAATACATAAGAGGATACTTCTTGATTCAGACCGGTAAGTGGCTTAAGATGGCCTACATAATGAGGGTTCGGTAAGAAGCGGACATCAAAAACCAGATCCGCATCAATCGGGATCCCGTATTTAAAACCGAAAGAAACCATATTGATGGAGAAGATTTCCTGATGTTCTTCAGAATATATTTTCAAGATTTTATCGCGAAGCTCTCGCGGTTTCAAATCAGTCGTATCGATAATTCGTTGTGCACGTCCTCTTAATTCATCTAATATTTCTCTTTCCTGCTTAATCCCTGTAAGCGGCAAACCGCCAACAGCTAATGGATGGGAGCGCCTTGTTTCTTTATAACGGCTCACTAGTGCTGTATCTTTTGCATCTAAGAAAAGGATGTGTTCCTTTACCCAATTTTCTTCACTTAGTGAATCTAATGCTTCGAATAAGGAATCGAAAAATTCCCTGCCCCGCAAGTCCATCACGAGGGCGACTTTTGTAATGTTATTGGTAGAATCCTTCATCAACTCCAGAAATTTAGGTAGTAATGTTGGTGGTAAGTTATCTACACAATAAAATCCCAAGTCTTCAAAGCTCTGTACTGCTACTGTCTTTCCTGCTCCTGACATTCCGGTAATAATTACTAATCGCGTTCCTGTGTCTAAGCCCATTTCCGTCTCTGCCATTTCTAATCGCACTCCTTTAGAGGAACTTTTCTTCGCTTCTTGTTCTTATATCTATCATATGCTATTCACGAACGAATTTAAACTATATTAATTTATTTTTATTCAAACAGCTAGGTACACTTTTCATTACTTCTTTCGTTCAGCGTAAGTACAACTGCCTTCTGGAGGTCCGCAGTCCAGACACCTCTCGCTTTCCGCAGGCGGCTGGTAAGCCTCCTCGTACGCTTTGCGTACTGCGGGGTCTCACCTATGCCTTTCCTCCTGCAGGAGTCTCGAGGTGTCTGGACTGCTCCCGGGAAAGACCAAATTTGGAACACTATTTTTCATTTTAGTAAGACGACTCCTATCATGGTTGGGATATTTTCCATTAATAGCAATCCTCTCTACCAGTTCAGTTTCCCGGCGGACGGTGACTCCTGCGGGAAAAGCACGAGTCCAGACCTGAGCAGGAAGCGAACTTCTTCCTAGGCAGACTAAGACCGCCACGTCCTGTGGCAACGTCTGCATTAGCACGTCCTGCGCGTCGAGGCTGAGGCCGTGGAAAGCATCCGTCCGCCGGGCAACTGAACTGCGATTAGAACGCCGAAATTAGGGAGCAAGCAAAGACACTTACGCTGAATGAAAGGGATGGTGGTCCATTTAAAATTCGACAGGTTGCAACAAATTTTGGTGGGGATTCATTTTTTTCGTAAAGTAAAAAAATGCACAGGTGTAGCAACCTGTGCACAAAAACTAATTTATCTATTAAAAGGGGGTCAATTAGTTATAAATAGTGTACCCAATTATTGTTGCATACGGGTTACAGGAGCGTTAAGAAGTAATGACTTTTCATTAACTTTCTTTACGATTGGGTCGTATCAATTACTTCAGGTAAATTTTCCACATAGCTGATTGCCTCTTCAGCAGCGATACTGCCGTCTCCAGTTGCTGTCACAATTTGTCGTAATTTTTTGTCGCGAATATCCCCAGCTGCAAATACGCCTGGTATTTTCGTCGCCATATTTTCGTCCGTTGGAATGTAGCCTTCCTCATCTGTAATTCCGAGGGACTGGAATGGCTCACTTAAAGGTTCTGTTCCAATGTAGATAAATACACCATCTGTTGGGAAGTCAGATTTCTCACCTGTATTCCTATTTTCTAACGTAACACTCGCTACTTTACCATTTTCTCCGTTTATTTCAGTAACGCCAGTATCCCAGATGAATTCAATTTTTTCATTATTGAATGCTCGTTCTTGGAGAATCTTTTGAGCTCGTAGTTCATCACGACGGTGGATAATTGTCACTTTACTCGCAAATCGAGTGAGGTACATTCCCTCCTCAACTGCCGAGTCGCCCCCACCGACAACGACAAGATGTCTTTCCTTAAAGAATGCCCCGTCACATACCGCACAGTAGGAAACTCCGCGTCCGGCTAATTCCTCTTCGCCAGGAATGCCTAACTTCTTATGCTCTGCACCTGTTGTAATGATTAATGATTTGGTATTATATTCTTTATTGCCTGCAATAACGGTTTTATAGTCTCCGTGGTCAACAACGTCTTTAATATCACCGTATGCATATTCGGCTCCGAATTTCTTCGCATGTTCAAACATTTTATTTGATAGGTCTGGGCCAAGGATGTGGTCATATCCAGGGTAGTTCTCCACATCTTCCGTGTTCGCTACTTGACCTCCTGGAATCCCGCGCTCGATCATCAATGTTTTTAAATTTGCTCGTGATGCGTAGACAGCTGCAGTCATACCAGCAGGACCTGCTCCAGCTATGATCACATCATATAAAATTTCTTCAGACATGTTTATCGCCTCTTTTATAATTGTTCTTATGTTGAGTTTATAATAATCTACGGTTTTCCGTCTATTTATCTGCTCACGACTCCTGCCAGGGTGCTACGTGATCTTGAAGAGCCCGATGCTTCAAGCAGCCATCCTCCCATAAGTCGATGGCAAGCTCTTTTTTTCCGATATGGTAACAAGTGATGCTGAACCATTTATAAAAAGATAAATGTCCACGTGCCATACCCCGATTAATTCTTGTAAATCGTCGATAAGCTACGTCATAGTTCCCTGTTTTTGCCATCGTCACCGCATGCTTAATCTGCTGATCCGCATGGAGCGGATAGACATGGATCAATTCATTTATGATTTTCTCATATGCTTCATGCTGCTCTGCTTCATAGTAGAACAGCGCAAGATTAATCATACTATGCAAGGAATGGCCCACTTCTTTAAAAATCTTCATTTCCAGATCAATTGCCTTCTGCTCTTCTCCGGTATAGAACAAGGCTTGCGCATAATCATGTCTCACAACAAGATGATCCGGAAATAAGAGGAGCATCTCATGAATGAGCGGGATTGCTTTCTGCCATTCCTCATTCTCCATCATATAGAAGACTGTCTCCTGATACTTTAGCAAGTCATCTTCCTCTTCCAATAACCAATCATCAAATTCTTCATCTTCCAGTTCGAATTCGATGAGCTCCATCAGCATCTCCGCTTCTTCACCGAACTCCCCCTCCGGTTCCTTCTCTAAATATGTTTTCGCATATTTCATGGAATCATTGAGAAGCCCAAGATGTGCATAGTTATTCGCAAGTAAATAATAACAATCTACATAATCATTGTTCTGTAATACATGATTTAATAATTGATTTGCCCTGTGATACTTCCCTGTTTCTGTATATACAACGGAAAGCTGGCATTTATATAAAGGATTCGTTGGATCTGAATCGATCGCTTTCGTTAACCACCTTACAGATTGGTCAAATCTCTGCTTCTGGAATGCTTTAACTCCTTTTGAGAAGTAAAATTCCGCGTCCGGAATAAACGGAAGAAGCTTATTTGCTTTTTTACGCTGTTTATTCATTAGCCTGCTCCTAAAATTGACATATGTTTTTAGTATAACACATTTCCTTTTATAGGCGAACTTGGAACAGTACCTAAAGGTTGGCAATTGCAACATCCCTATGTTGCCCTACTTTAAGCAAAATTCGTTTTCTCGGAAACAACCAAACAACGGTCGCTGCCATATAGGCTATCACATGTGATGCATTTAATCGATTTAAAATACACCAATCCAGTTCGGCAGATGGGAATGTCACTTGGAGTATAGTTTGTTTTGTTTCATTTATAAGTTCATTTATAAGTTCAACTAATGCCCGGAATTTATTCTTTTTCCAAACAAATCCCAACAAAATCTTATACTTATCTTTTAAAAATAGAGCTTCAGCCTCTAGGGTGAGAAATTTCAGTTTAAATAGGAACATAATCTTTTCCCGAAATTACAATTCTCCAGAAGGATATAAAGGAAATGATCTATGAAAGTTTCCCCTTTACTTTTAGCTTAATGTGCGTACGATTTACATTACTAGAAAAAAAGCTACGTCTGACTGTTTTAATGACTTTTTTGTGAAACTCATCACATTTTATTGTTGTTTCTGTCAGAGGTAATTCCCCCCCTGCACCAAAAAAGCGGCACATATACATGTCCCGCTTTCGCCTAAAGCTAGACTGAACTTTTCAGTCATTCCATTATTTCACGATACGAATATATTTATTCTAGTTGTGTTTTTTCCTGTTTTTTCCGTTCATCCATTTCTTCTTTCGTATATATGATTCGCATCGGGTTTCCACCAACAAATGCGCCTGCTGGAACATTTTTATGGACAAGTGTTCCAGCAGACACCGTAGCACCATCGCCAATCGTAATTCCTGGCAGGATGGTTGAATTCGCTCCGATCAGCACTTCATCTCCTATTGCCACTTCCCCAAGGCGGTATTCATTAATCAAATATTCATGAGCAAGAATCGTCGTGTTATACCCGATAATACTATTCCTGCCTACTTTGATTTTTTCCGGAAACATAATATCGGGCATGACCATCAAAGCAAATGCGGTCTCCTCCCCAACTTCCATTCGTAAAAAAGTTCGATATAACCAGTTTTTCATCGCGAGAAACGGTGTATAACGGGCAAGTTGGATAATAATAAAGTTTTTAACAACTTTAAGAAACGGGACCGTTTTATAAATCTGCCACAGGGAATTGGAATCTTTTACAGGATACGCTTTCGTCTTACGCATCGGTTACACACCTACTATTTGAAGGAGATCTGACATATCTTCAAGCACATATGTCGGCTCATATGTAAGTAATCGGTCCCTTCCCTTTTGCGACCAGCTAACAGCCGCGGTCCTTACACCGGCATTGTGACCTGATTCAATATCATGGGAATTATCTCCAACCATAATCGTAGACTTACTCTCTCCCCCCAGCTCCTCCATCGCTTTAAGAACCGGTTCCGGATGTGGTTTTGCATGTGTCACTTTATCTAACGTAACAATAGAATCAAAAAATCCGGTCAACCCTGTTTTCTTCAAGCCCATCTCTACACCTTGTCTAATCTTTGTCGTGACGATTCCCATTTTAATATTATTCTTCTTCAATTCCTGAAGTGTTTCCAACACATTCGGAAATGCTGTTACATATTGGTCATGATACAGGTAATTATGGGCCCTGTACGTTGCTACCATCTCATCTGACCGGACTGGATCGATTTTCTTAAATGTCTCCACGAGTGGTGGACCATTAAATTCAATAATTTCCTCATCCGTAAAGTCTAATTTAAAATGTTCAAAAGTATGTTTAAAAGATGCAACAATCAACTGATTCGTATCAATGAGCGTTCCATCCAAATCAAAGAGTATTGTCCGCGTGTTCATGCCTCAATTCCTTTCTAAGTTTCATATTTCCTTCTAAAGCTTAACGTTTTTTCTTCTTTTTCTTCCGGCTTTTCTTCGACTCCGGCATATCCAGATACCTTACCGGTTCCGTTCTACGGCGATAGATGATCAAGATAATTCCTACCACGATTAATGTCACCGAGACAACCTGTGCAGTCCGTAAGCCTTCGATAATATATAAGCTGTCCGTTCGCAAGCTTTCAATAAAGAAGCGTCCAACAGAATAAAATATGAGATAGTTTAAGAATATTACACCGCGCGTCGGGTTATATTTCCGAAGCAGAAGCAAGAATATAAATACAAGAATATTCCAGATGGATTCATAAAGGAACGTCGGGTGATACATGACGCCTCCAATCGTCATCTGATTCATAATAAAATCTGGTAAGTATTGGAGAAAATTATTATAGGCTGCTTCTGAAACAGGTCCTCCATGGGCTTCCTGATTCATGAAATTTCCCCAGCGGCCAATTGCTTGTCCAAGAATCAAGCTCGGTGCGATAATATCGGCAAGTTTCCAAAATGACAACTTTTTCACTCTCGTATATACGATTGCTGTCAGAACCCCGCCAAGGACTGCGCCATGAATCGCAATTCCACCTTCCCAAATCGCAAACACCTTCCAAAACGGACCGCCAGCATACCGTTCCCATTCAAAGGTAACGTAAAAAATCCGTGCAGTTATAATCGCGATTGGAATGGCATATACGACAAAATCAATAATCGTATCTTTATTCCAACCGAGCCTCTCCGCTTCTCTCGTTGCTAAATAAATTCCAAGTAATGCTCCAAAGGCAATAATGACGCCGTACCAATAAATGGTAAAAGGTCCCAGTTCAAGCATAACCCGGTCTAATGGCTCTACCGTATAAATCAAAAGAACACCCCTCTATTCCAACATGTTACTTTCATTTTGA
This sequence comes from Oceanobacillus sp. HCA-5259, assembly GCF_037892815.1. NCBI lineage: Bacteria > Bacillati > Bacillota > Bacilli > Caryophanales > Bacillaceae > Oceanobacillus > Oceanobacillus sp. HCA-5259. Next base: position 89,878 of record NZ_JBBKBV010000007.1, read on the forward strand.
ATGATATCTGTTAACCGCTCGGAAAATTGTTCGGCGGTGTTTATTCCCATGAGTTTGAGCCGGAAGTTCATCGCCGCCACTTCAATAATAACAGCTAAGTTTCTCCCAGGTCGTACAGGTATCGTTGCTTTCGGCAATTTGACGTCCATAATTTGCAATGTATCTTCATCAAGTCCAAGACGGTCATACTGCTTTGTGTCATCCCAGTTTTCAAGATGAATGGCGACAGAGATACGTTTTTTCGTCCGTACTGCTCCCGCACCAAATAAAGTCATGACATCAATAATCCCTAATCCACGAATTTCCAGCATATGTTCAAGGATTTCAGGTGAGCTGCCAACAAGGCTGTCATAATCTTCTTGGTAAATTTCCACACTGTCGTCCGCAACAAGGCGATGACCACGTTTCACAAGCTCCAGTGCTGTTTCACTCTTTCCAACACCGCTTTGCCCAGTAATCAACACGCCTACACCATAAATATCAACGAGTACACCATGCATTGAAGTAGTCGGCGCGAATTTCCCTTCTAAGTAGTTCGTTAACCGACTTAATACCCGGGTTGTCTTCCGGGGAGAACGCAGAATCGGGACACCAGCTTCATTCGCAACTTCAATCAATACTTCTGGGATATCCATGCCACGTGAAACAATGATTCCTGGTGTAATATCTTCGCAAAGTTTGATTGCCCGGTCGCGTTTTTCTTCATCGGATAGTTCTAGAAAATAAGCCATCTCAGTACGTCCGATTAATTGCAGTCTCTCTTTTGGATAAAAATTAAAATACCCTGTCATTTCTATTCCCGGTCGTGATATATCACTCGTAATGATCTCTCGGTTGATCCCTTGGGCTCCAGCTACTAGTGTTAATGTAAAGTTATCAAGCAGATCTTTTGTACAAACCCTCACCATTATCTTCCCTCCATATAAAGATGGAAAATCTGAACAAGTCGTGAAACTGTATCAACCATCGCTCTAGGAATATACAGTGCTTCCCGTGGACAGCTAAGTGAGCCTTAACGCATAAGACATGCTAATGCTGGCGTTTCCACAGTACGTATGTAATAGTCCGCCACAAGCTATCTCCTTGAGAGGGCTCAAATAGGCCGTCCGACAAACAGAATGTCCTAGTTCCAGCGTTGGTTACAGAACGTAAGCATACTTTAGTCGCCCCCATAGGAGTTCCATATAATAATTGCGAAGTAGGCAAGTAATTTGTTCAGATTTTATCCATGCTTAAATATAATGTTCCGATTCAATACCTTGAATGTTAACTTATAGAAGTTTCACTTTATTGTAGCATAAGCCCGCGAAAAATCGTAGGCGGGTGGCCTACGATTTTGTTTGACGTTTATTCTTTCACTAAACCACCGAGCACAAGGGTGATGAGCGAGATAATGATAGAAGCGATAAAGGCAGTGCCAAAGCCATCGATGACAAATGAAGATCCCATCAATGCCTGGGTCGCCATTAGTGTGATGGCATTAATAACGAGCAGGAACAATCCCATTGTCAAGATTGTGATTGGTAAGGTCAGGATGATCAAAATCGGCTTCAAGAGCACATTCAATATTGCTAGAATGATACTTGCTAATATCGCTGTACCTATTCCTTCAATATAGAAAGAAGCAAAGATTTCATTCACTATTAATAGAGCGACTGTATTGAGTCCTAGAGATATCAGAAAGCGCATCATTAGTAAATCTCCATATCTTTAGGGATAATCAGTGCTGCAACTAAATAAATTAATGCAACCGTAGTAAAACTCGGGATGAGCAATATAACGAAGATGACCCGCAATACAGTGGCATCAACGTTTAAGTAATCAGATAAACCTCCAAATACTCCTGCCACATAGCGGTTATCAGATGAACGATAAAGTTTTTTCATAATATTCCCTCCTAAGCATAACAATACTTACCTGTTATACGGATAAGCACGAAGAAAAGTTTCGTAGGAATTGCATTTAATCATTATACTTCCATACATAAAATTGCTCGGTCGAGAAATTGTTTGCTACTTCTTTTTTAAATTCTTCCTCACTAAAACCTGGTTGCATAAATTGTGATAAAACTCCTGCAGCTTGGGTCTTATGAGCATAAATCGCCTTCAGCTTTGTATCGATTTCCGCACGAACATCATTCTTCACGTCAGGACTTCCCAGCACATCCTCAAAATTCCTACTAATTGCTTGTGCCCATACGACTGGACGCTCGCTCTTATCCATCATACGAACCGCTTCAATCGCAGCTGCTCCAAGTGCATTATGATCCGGGTGAACTGCATAATCCGGATAATGCGTGATAACTAGAGACGGTTTTATTTGATCGAGATATTCTTTAAGATGAGTCGCAACCGTCGTCAGGTCTTCAAACTCAAGAGTCTTATCCCTAAACCCGAGCATCTCTACTTCCATATCCAAGACCTTCGCAGCTTCCAGTAATTCTTCCTTTCTAATTTGCGGTAATGTTTCCCTGTTTGCGATTGGAGGATTTCCCATATTCCTCCCCATTTCACCTAATGTTCCGCATAAGTATGTCACAGGAACACCTTGTTTTCGGTATTGGCTTATTGTACCCGCTGCACCAAATGATTCATCATCTGGATGCGGATAAATGACAACAACATGTTTATGTTTTCCCATTTCTATCACCTATTTTCTTATCATTCCGTTTAAAAACAATCTTACTCCTTAATTTGGAAATGGCTGTTCACTAATTTGCAGTGCCACCATTAACCTGCCTTCCCTATCATGGCCAGCGAGCAATAATTGCCCTTCTTCCGTTACGGTCCAATCCGTTAAGCCTTCAGCATAAACCCAACCGATTTCCAATTTGAGACCTACTCGGTATACACTGTTATTTTCAACGATTTTAGCATTTGTAAATTTCACTTGAGCATTTCGGATGAAAGCTCCAACGTTATATGCTTTTTCATTTATATGACTCGCGTAAGCACCGTTAGTTGTTTCAAGATGGAGATAAACAGATTTGTTTATGTAATCATCCAAACATGCTTGAACTTTTGATACATTAATAGGTTCCATTCCATTTTCCTCCTACATAACTCTAGTTTAAATGTACATAATCTAAAGGTTGACGTCAAAAATTACGGCCTAGCATATTCGATAATTAAAAACACTCGCTGTATGTTCAACCATTACCAAGACTAAAATTAAATAAAAGTACTTGAGTTTCGCACCTTGAAAATTAATAATAGGCGCTGATTCGCTGATTTAAAAGCGATTAAAACATAAAAAAACGCATAAACACTTACTTAAGTTACCATACCAAATCTAAATAAAAGGACGTGTTATTATGCGAGGAAAAGCCAAGGAGATTGAACAGGTATTCCAAACTCATGGATTTTCAATTAACTCTATCATAAGAAATATAATGGGAACTTTCAATATTCTTTTCACTCTGTCACAAAGCTGGATTTTCTAGACAACAAGGTTATTCTGTGAAAGATTTTATTATGCTGATGTTGATATTTCCACTAATGTTGATCAATAGTGTCAACACCTTTTATAAAATCAAATTTAAAAAGTAATAACCATTCAGAAAGATGCAATTTATCGTTTAAAAAAACAATGAAAAAATAGCATACTTTAAAGATCTATTTAGGGCGTCATTTTTAGGAAATCAGTTGTTTTGGAGGAGGATAAAGCAGCTTAGAAGGTTCGAATGAAATAGTGCCTAAATCCATTATCAAGGGATTTAGGCATGAAAAGTAGGTGGTGACCACTGTTTATTTGGGTTGCGAAATTCAAGAGAGTACTAACTTCCTATTATCCATAAAATCCAATCGGTAAGAATATAGAATCTAGTTTAAGCTGCTCCCCAAAGTAGGTTCCTTTTTTTCAACAGCGAACTGATTTTTCCCCCACTTCTCATTTATTTTCCAGTAAAATGAGGGATTCTTTTTTCTTTAAAAGCTTTAACTCCTTCGCTATGATCTGCTGTTGTGATGGCGGTCGCTTGTGTAATACGTTCTTGTTCGAGTATTTCTTCAAGAGTAGCGTGTAATGAACGATCAGCAATTTTTTTAATAAAGCCAAATGCAACCGAAGGACCTGTTGCCAATTTAGCTGCAAACGATTCTACCTCTTTTTCAAAATCTGCTATAGGATAAATATGGTTTACGAATCCTAATGAATGTGCCTCCTCTACTGAAATCGGCTCTGCATTAAATAAAAGCTCTTTCGCACGATGGATACCGATTAACCGTGGAAGAAAATAAAGACCTCCCCCATCTGAAATCAGTCCAACTTTAGAGAAACTTAGAATAAATTTGCTTTGTTCAGCAGCAAGGATTATGTCACTCGCTAAGGTTAAGTTAAATCCTGCCCCTGCTGCATAACCATGGACAGCAGCTATAACAGGCTTCTCCAGGGCTTTGATTGCAAGAATTACTTCATTCGTATCCCCAAGATGTTCATACGTATCAAGAGGGCTTTTGCTTCCCATTTTCTTCACATCTCCTCCAGCACTAAAGGCCCTACCAGATCCAGAGATGACAACAACACGTACCTCATCATCTTCTTTCGCTTGTTGAAGGGATGCTTTTAATCCGTTTAACATGTCTGGGCTGAATGCGTTAAGACTTTCTGGACGATTTAGCGTTAAGTACATCACTCCATCTTTCACACCTGTTACCAAATGGTTGGACATTTCTGTTTTCATGGTTCATCATCCTCCTAATAAATTTTAATTTTAATGAAAGAACGTTATCCGGCGAGAAAAATCAGGCCTGAGGTAATTAATCACTCAGGCTAAATATGATCATTATTCGTTTACATCTTTCTAGTAATCACTTAATCTTCTCTCTCAATTATCATGGCGATTCCTTGTCCGCCTCCAATACAAGCAGTAATGAGAGCGTGTCTTTCACCTCTACGTTTTAATTCATACGTAGCTTTTGTCACAAGAATGGCACCCGTTGCGCCAAGAGGGTGACCATGGGCGATGGCTCCTCCATTTACATTCAATTTATCTTGATCAAAGGACAGTTCCCGATCACAAGCAAGCACTTGGGAAGCAAAAGCTTCATTCAACTCAATAATGTCCATATCATCAAGACTCATTCCAGACTTCTCCATTACTTTCTTTGTAGCAGGCACTGGTCCAATTCCCATAATATTCGGATCTACTCCAGCAACTGCTGAAGAGCGAATCGTCGCAAGCGGGGCGAGTCCTAATTCGTCAGCTGTAGACCGTGACATGACAACAAGCGCGGACGCTGCATCATTAAGTCCTGAGCTACTTCCTGCAGTCACCGTTCCGTTCTTTGCAAAAGCTGGGGGTAATTTGGATAACACTTCCAACGTCGTATTTGGTCTAGGATGTTCATCTTTATCAAATATAACCGGTTTCCCTCTTCTTACCGGGACCTGAATCGGAATAATCTGCTCGTCAAAATAGCCTTCTTCAGTTGCATGTGCCATCCGCTGTTGGCTACGAAGAGCATACTTATCTTGCTCTTCTCTTGTGATGTTATATTTTTCAACTAAGTTCTCAGCTGTAATTCCCATCGGTGGATCTCCGATTTCTTTTGGAGATAATTGAGACTTTCTAAAGTTCGGCGGGACTGAGCTATATGCTCGCTCTGGTCGATCCATCAGGTATGGTGCTCTGCTCATTGCTTCTACTCCACCAGCAATATAAACGTCACCTGCACCAGACTGAATTGCTTGGGCTGCAAGAGCGACTGCATTAATTCCCGAACCACATTGACGATCAATCGTCAATCCTGGTAAGTTGACTGAAAGACCTGTCTGTAATGCAGTAAGCCTTGCAATATTCCCTCCTCCGCTCAGTACATTTCCTAAAATCACATCATCGATTCTCTCTGGTTCAATGTTTGCCCGCTTAATCGCTTCTTTCATCACCTCCGCACCATAAACATGGCCTGGCACCGTTGCTAGGGCTCCCCCTTGCCTGGCAATCGGTGTGCGAACTGCTGATACGATTACTGCCTCTCTCTCCATTCCAATTCCTCCACCTTTTTAAGTCGTTTTTAAAAATCGAATACTACCTTTCATCACGTCTTTATTATCTTGGTTGACTACTCTAACTTTGAAGTTAACATGTTCTTCTGTTTGCTCTTCCACTACTGCTTGCAGCGTGAGTACGTCTCCGAGGAATACCATCCCAGAAAATCGGATCTTAAAATCCTGAATAAAACCTTCTTCATAAAAAGGGGTAAACAGTTTTGTCAGATTCCCCATCGTCCACATACCATGTGCAATGATGCCTGGCAGTCCAGCTTTCTTTGCCTCATCATCAATTGTATGTATCGGATTGAAGTCCCCGGATGAACCTGAATATTTGATTAAATCCATTCTTGTTACAGGTTCAAGCTCTGCCTCCAACTTATCTCCAATTGTCAGCTTCGTCACTCGTCCTATCATACCTTCATCGCCTCCCGTACAGCTTCTGTAATAATAACAGTAGAGCCTTCAATGAAAATAACATTTCCTTTGATATCTTCTCCATATCTTTTTGTAACAAGAAATCCCATCAGTCCATTGTTTCCAGTCTTCTCAAAATAATCTTCTACACCTGTATAGCAATATACAGTCTCTCCAACAAGCAACGGGCGATTATAATGATAGGTTTGTTCTCCATGGATCAATCCTTTTTCCGGCAAGTTCAAACCAGGTATCAAGCCAAAATCAAATGTACGTGGATAAGTTGGTGGTGCAATATTATTTCCATACTTCGAATTCTTTCCAGTTTCTTCATCAATATAGAGTGGATGCAAGTCTCCAATCGATTCTGCAAATCGTTTGACCCATCCTCTTTCTACATAGTTTTTTATTCTTTTAGATTTTTTTCCCACCACATCTTTATACACTCTTTCTTCTCCCCCTTCTTGTATTTTTATTTAATTTAACGGTCCTCCCGCAACATACATCACTTGTCCGTTTACAAAGGATGACCGCTCATCCGCAAAGAAGGCAACTGCATTTGCAATATCTTCTGGTTTCCCGCTTTTTGCTACAGGGATATTTTTCACTCGCTCATTAACAAATTGATCAAAAGGAACCCCGACTCTTTCTGCAGTTGCTTTTGTCATTTCTGTCTCGATAAATCCTGGTGCTACTGAATTAGTCGTGATCCCAAACTTACCAAGCTCAATTGCCAACGTCTTCGTAAATCCTTGTAAACCAGCTTTTGCCGCTGCATAGTTTGCCTGACCTCTATTTCCTAATGCAGATGAGGATGAAATATTGATGATACGCCCATAATTCTGTTTAACCATCTGTTTTTGTGCTGCCCGAGCAGTATTGAATGAACCTTTTAAATGTACATCCATTACTTGCAACCAATCATCATCCGTCATTTTAAAAAGGAGATTATCTCGGATGATTCCAGCATTATTTACTAAAATATCTAGTCTTCCATATTTAGAAACAATATCTTGGACTGCATTTTCTACTTCTGCCGAATTTGTAACATCCGCCTTCTTCACCCAAAGTTCCAAGCCTTGATCACTAAAGTCTTTCTGCGTCTCTTGTAAAGCCTCTTCATTAATATCAATTACTGCAACATTCGCTCCTTCTTCAGCAAAGCGAAGGGCTACCCCTTTACCGATTCCACGGCTTCCACCAGTAATAAGTGCTACTTTTCCTTCAAAATTTTTTGTCATGTTTTATTCTCCTCTGATTATTAAATATATTCTCCAAGTTTTACATTTCCTTTGAGTAAGTTTCTTGAAATAATGAGTCTTTGAATCTCGTCTGTACCATCATAAATTCTCCAAAGTCTCGCTTCACGGTACCATCTTTCAATCGGCAACTCTCTTGTATAACCCATTCCACCATGGATTTGTAAGACCCGGTCAATAACGTTATTTCCTATATTTGCACCATATAATTTTGCCATTGATGCTAAATGACGATTATCTGCTCCTTGATCTAACGTAAATGCTGCATTTAGTACAAGCCATTTTGCAGCTTCAATCTCCACAGCAGAATCAGCAATTTTCCATTGGATCGCTTGTCTGTCAGCAATCGGCCTTCCGAATGTTTCTCGTTCATTTGCATAATCAATCGCCATTTGCAGCAATCGCTCCGCAGAACCTACACCTCGTGCACCGACAATCCACCTTGCAAAGCCGATCCATTCGAGCCCTAAGTTGTATCCCTTATGTAGCTCTCCTAAGATGTTTTCCTCTGGGACACGAACATTTTCAAAGATTAAACTAGCTGGACCCCATTCTCCCATTGTATGAATGTATTCTGATTTCCAACCCATATCCCGGTCAGCAATAAAACAAGTAACCCCTTCTCTTCCTTTCGACTTTTCATGAAGTTCTTTATCAGTTATTGCAATAACCATCGTGAAATCGGCTTCATTTCCACCCGTAATGAACGTTTTCTCTCCATTTAAAACCCATTCACTTCCATCTTTGACTGCTGTCATTTTAATATTTCTTGTATCAGATCCTGCACCAGGCTCGGTTATAGAAAAACATGATTTCTTTTCTCCATTAATAGTTGGAATCAAATATTTTTCCTTTTGTTCTTTATTCCCATAATAAAGAATATTATCAGCGGAACCACCAAATTTAAAAGGAACAAATGTCTTTGAAACTTCCATTGTTACAATTGCTTGCATCATTTGTCCAAGGTCTGCTCCACCATACTCTTCAGGAGTATTGATTCCCCAAAAGCCCGCCTCTTTCGCCTTCTGTGTAAGCTCTTCTTGTTTTTCCTTTGGAAGACTTGGCTTACCTTCTATCTCGTTGCGAAGGACTTCATTCTCTAATGGGATTAATTCCTTTTCCACAAACTTACGAATCGTTTCTTGTACCATCTTCTGTTCATCTGTTAATCGTAAATACATTGATTTTCCTCCAATTAAAATTAATGAATCATAAATATTTGTCTTTCCCCCTATAAGGAGCTTCCACCGTCAACACGTAAAACTGTTCCTGTAACAAAATCACTTGCTTGGGATGCTAGATAAATCGCGGCACCTTTCAACATATGTTCATCCCCAATTTTTCTTAATGGAATCGTAGCTAATACATCTTCCTCCTTTGCTTCCAATGTTCCTTTCGTCATCTTCGTCCGAAACATTCCAGGAGCAATCGCATTTACATAAATATGATGCCTAGCCCATTTCATCGCTAAATCTTTTGTAAAATGAATAACTGCCGCTTTACTTGTCGTATATCCGATTGTATTTGTCACCTCAGGAGGTCTCACGGTTAAGCCTGCTGCAGAAGCAATATTAATGATTTTCCCATATTGGCGTTCTATCATATGCTTGCCCACCTCTTTCGACACCAGAAAGGTACCAGTGACATTCACATCGATGACTTTTTCCCACGCTTCCAAAGGCATTTCTTCCACCGATGCGCCCCAGGTTGCTCCACTATTATTAATTAAAATATCAATTTTCCCGAATTCCTGAATAACTTCTTGGACTACTTCTTTCACTTGACCTTCATCTGTTACATTCAACATATAACCCTTTGTTTTTACACTATAACGGTCAGCTAATTCTTCTGCTGCCTTCTCACAATTTTCCTTTTTCCGGGAACAAAGCGCTACATTACACCCCATTTCTGCGTAAACCTCTGCAATTTGTTTCCCGAGCCCTCGCCCACCACCTGTAACCAATGCAACTTTACCAGTTAGATCAAATAATTCTTGTAAGGTCACTATCGATACACTCCTTTCTTTTATATTTAAGGGAACAAACTTTAAAAAACGTGTTTATAAAGCTAATAGATTGTGAATTCACCTACTTATACCGAGGTATCGTTAACTGTTTCGGACTCCAAAAGTTGAGAAAGTAATCATGTCTTTATTTTGAATAAACCGTTGATGTACGTTTATCTTAAAAGCTTAAATGTCCCAATACCTTTAGCTAATAAATTGCCTTTCTCATCTATAAGTTCTCCTTCAGCTGTAACAATCCGGTAACCTAATTTACTCACCTTTCCGGTTGCAAATATCTCTCCAGTCACAGAGGGGGTTAAATAATTCGTATTCAAATTAATTGTCGTACACCCTGTTTTCGTCATGGACCTTATCGTCATTCCCATAATGGCATCAAGCATGGTAGCATGCACCCCACCATGCAGTGTACGATTTGCATTAAAATGCTTTTCTTGGATAGGCAACTTAATTTTCACTTTCCCTTCTTCCATATAGACAACTTCAAACCCAATAAGTGTAAAAAAAGGGCTTGCTTCAAAACTTTCTTTAATCATCTTTAGCTCTTTCTCCATCTCAAGCCCCCCTATTTAAATGGATAATAATTCCTAAAAATCATTCTCAATCAAAATAGCCATTCCTTGCCCACCACCAGCACATAGTGTTGCGATTCCATATTTCTTTTGACATTTGATTAACTCATGTAAAAGCGTAACAATAATCCGGGAACCGCTGGAACCAACAGGATGCCCAAGCGCAATCGCCCCACCATTTACATTTACCTTATCTTTATCAATCCCTAGCTCTCGAATTACCGCAAGAGATTGAGATGCAAAGGCTTCATTTAACTCGAACAAATCAATTTCATGGAGTTCTTTATTCGTTCTTTCCAACAATTTCTTTACTGCAGGAATAGGACCAATCCCCATAATTTCTGGTGATACGCCAGCTACTGCCCAGTCTACAATTCGTACTAAGGGCTTTAACCCAAGCTCCTCTGCAGCTGATTCTTTCATAAGCACTAGAGCAGATGATCCATCATTTCTACCACAAGCATTGCCTGCAGTAACTGTACCGTTTTTCTTAAATACCGGTTTTAGCTTCGATAGCTTTTCAATTGAACTATTTGGACGCGGATGCTCATCCTCTTCAAAGATAAATGTTCGTTTACGCTCTTTCACCTCTACTGGAACGATTTCATCTTTGAATCTTCCTTCGTTAATTGCCCGATGCGCTCGCTCTTGACTTTCAAGAGCAAATGCATCCTGGTCTTCCCGAGAAATCTGATATCTTTCTGCCACGTTCTCTGCGGTCACTCCCATTCCAAGGTTTTCTCCATAAATTTCTGGAGGTTGTTGACCGGCTTCCGTATTTCCATCCACTAGAGTTGGTCTGTCTCCCCCGAATCTAGCATTTCTAAGATATAACGGGGAGCGGCTCATGCTTTCTGTCCCACCAGCAACGACAATTTCCGCATGCTCGAATAAGATTTGTTGTACCCCTGAAGCAACCGCTTGCATTCCAGAAGCACAAAGACGGTTCGTAGTAAAAGCGATTGCTTCCTCTGGTACTCCTGCACGCAAAGCTGCCACTCTAGCAACGTTAGATGCTTCCGTCGACTGACGTACTTCCCCCATAATGATCTCATCCACCTGGTTTGGTGATAGACCTGCGCGATGAATCGCTTCTTTAATAGCGATCGATGCAAGATGTCCAGAACTAATGTCCTTTAAAGCCCCCCCATAAGCTCCAACTGGAGTTCTTACTGCGCTAACAATAACAACTTTTTCACTCATTTCTTATATCCCCCTTGACTACTCGTATATTTTTCTTTTAATACCCTTTTTAAAATTTTGCCAACTGTATTTCTTGGAAGCACATCAATCACTTCAAATTGCTTCGGTACTTTATATGGTGTTAGATTGCGATAACAAAACCCTTTTATATCTTCTCTATCGATGTTTTTCCCTTTCTTTGCAACCAGATAAGCTTTCACAATTTCTCCTTGTTCCTTATCGGGAACTCCAACGACAGCACATTCGTGGATATCGGGATGTTCATAGAGAACATTTTCAATCTCTTGAGGGTATACGTTGAATCCCCCATTTATAATCATTTCTTTTTTTCTGCCTACAATATAAAAGTAACCATCCTCATCCTGCTTCGCCAAATCTCCTGTATAAAGCCAACCATCTTTTAATGCTTGTTTTGTCTCTTCCTTACTTTTCCAATATCCTTTCATAATTTGTGGTCCCTTGATGACGAGTTCACCTACCGTTCCAATCGGAAGTTCTACATGGTCCTCTCCTATGATTTTACAATCCGTGTTCGGAAACGGAATTCCAATGCTGCCAATTTTACGGATCCCTTTCGCTGGATTTCGGTGGGTTGAAGGAGAAGCCTCAGATAATCCGAAACCTTCTCCAATTTCGACTCCAGTAATCTGTTCAAATTTCCGAATAACCTCTACTGGAAGTGGCGCTGAACCACAAGAACAGAATTTCAGGCTATCTAGCCCATAATCTTCCACGTTGTCAAAATTAACAAATGCGTTATACATGCGCGGAACACCAGGGAAAAATGTTGGCTGGTACCTCTTGACAATTTCTAGTACTTGTTTTACTTTAAAATTTTTAATTAATAAAATCGTAGCACCGATATAAATTCCAAGATTCATCGCACTAGTCATAGCATATACATGGTATAGTGGTGTTGCGGTAAGAATGGTTTCCTCACCAAACTTCATTTCTTCCCCATACATTCCGTGACTTTGAAGCACATTTGCAACGAGGTTATAATGAGTGAGCATTGCTCCTTTAATCGTCCCCATTGTCCCTCCCGTATACTGGATGACTGCCACTTCCTCTTTTGCATCAACGAGTTCTGTTTCTTTTAGCGGAACATTCGAGGCAATGAGATGGTTCACATTTCCAAGCATTTCGCCAGATGAATCATTAATGAACAGATGCTTTAATTTATAAATATCTATTACTTTATCGACCGTTTTCATTGCTTCCTTCTCCGCTACGAGCGCTATTGGTTCTGCATCCGTTAATATCTGCAGTAACTCTCTTGTTGTATAACGAGGATTAATTTGTACAACAATTAATCCAAGCTTCATTGCAGCATAATAGGAAATAACATATACCGGATCGTTACCAACCATTAAACCGATTCGCTCACCTTTTCTAAGACCTAGATTTCTCCAAGCCCCAGCAAGCCGATCTACTCTATCTTTTAGTTCTTTATACGTTATTCCTTTGTCATCATGAATAATAGCCGTTTGATTGCCATATTGTTTAGTTGTATTTTCTAAAAAGGAATACACAGATATCTCAGGAATCTCCAGTTCTTTAACTTGCGTATATGCTTTATACCATCTTCGATCTTTCAAATGACTCACTCAGAATTCCTCCTCTTAAATAAAGTATTATTCCAACACATCCATTTCTTCATAATATTTTCTTGCTCCAGGATGCAGGTCTTCAGGATCAATTCCGTTCAGTGCGGTATCTAAGCTGAAATCCTTCGCGCGTTCAGGAACTTGTTGTTCAAAGTACTCCAAATTCTCCCAGAATATTTTCGTGAGGTGATAGACATACTCATCATCTAAATCCGCTCGAACGGTAAGCATTGTTTCAATTACATATGTTGGAATGTCTTCATCTATTCCATCATAGGTCCCTCCTGGTAACGCTCCAGCAGTAATCCCGCGCCCTTGTGCTTCAAGACTTTCGAGCATATCCCCATCAATTTCGATCACGTTGATCGGGTTTGTTACTTCCATCTCTTGTAGTGCCGGAACATATGGGGCACCGCCTGCTAGCAGTACATCCACATTATTATCCTTTAACATGGAAGCACCGTCAGAATAGTTCCCATAGGAAGTCTTTCCTCCCGCCTCTTCAACAGACTTCTCATCATACCCATACTCTTCCATCATCTGCCAGAAAGCTACTGGACCTCCTCCACCTTGTGGTCCGAGAAAAATGTGTTTATCTAAAATATCTTCAATACGATTGATTGAATCATTGTTTCTAGTAGTCGCAAGTGTTTGATAAACAGGATACAAGGTTCCAATAGCTGCGATTTCTTCCAGTGGCTTATCAAAACCAGGCCCACCTTCCAGTGCTGCATTGAAATCTGTTGTATAGTTTAATGCCATTTGTATATCTCCAACTTCAAGCGAATTCAAATTGGCAGTTGACCCACCTTCTTGTTGAGTAGCATTTAGATTATTAAATTCACCCGCATACAAGTCCGTCATAGCTGTTGTGATAGGAAACCAACCAGACCCCATTGGACCAGAACCAATCGTTAAAAACTTGTCCGGAGCATCTAACTTATCACCAGAATCTCCTGACGACTCATTTCCACCACACGCCGCCAGTAATAAAAGAAAGAGTATTATTAAAATATTCCACACCATTTTTTTCATCATTTTCACCTAGCCTTCGCTAATTTATTTTCCTTCGAATCTTCAAGACTCGCGTTCTTTCTTTTCTGTAAAATATAGATAGCAACGACAATCGCAACTCCTATTAAGTCTCCAATCAGTCCTGGGATGACAAGTAGTACAGCTCCTGCAAAGATAGCAATCCGTTTTACCATCCCAAGGCGACCAAAGAAATAATCCTCTAATCCCGCTGCAAATAGGATACAGCTAAGGAATGCAGTAATAATTGCTAATGTCATCTCCAACGAAGTCCCACCCTGCATCAAAAGGATCGGATTATAAACAAAGATGAATGGAATAAAGAATCCTCCCAATCCAATTCTTATCGAGTATACAGCGGTCATGAGTGGATTCGAACCTGCTATTCCAGCGGTTGTGTATGCAGTAATTGCAACTGGTGGTGTTAGACCAGACATAACGCCAAAGTAAAATACAAACATATGAGCAGCAACTTCATTTACACCAAGTTGAATGAGTGCCGGAGCAGCTAATACCGCCAAAATAACGTACGCAGAAACGGTCGGCATTCCCATCCCCATAATGATGGAAGCAACACCAACCAGGACTAAGAGTAAGAATAAATTACCTCCAGCCAAATCAATGACGAATCGTGAAAATGTAATCCCTAGTCCAGTAATTGAAACTGCCCCAACAATAATTCCAGCAGTTGCACAAGCAGCAATTACCGCTAAAGCACTCCTTGCCCCACTTTCTAAGGCAGATAAAATGTCAAGTATATTCATCCTTGTTGCTTTTCGAATCCAGCTTAAAAGCACCGCTATAAGAATCCCATAAAATCCTGCCATCATTGGACTATATCCGTATACCATGAGAGCGATGATAATTAAAATCGGTAAGAACAGATAGCCTTGGTGTAGTAACACTTTACCCACCCTAGGTAGTTCTTCTTTCGGAATTCCAGCCATCTTTAACCGTTTCGCATGATAATAAACAACCATTCCAGCAATGAAAAAGTAGATAATAGCTGGAACTAACCCATATAGAGCAAGCTTTATATATGGAATCCCAAGCGTCTCTGCCATTATGAACACAGATGCACCCATAATCGGAGGCATGATTTGTCCACCTTGTGAGGCAACTGCTTCTACAGAGGCAGCGAAACGTTTGCTGTACCCTAGTTTCTTCATTAACGGTATTGTAAATGCACCTGTAATAGCCGCATTCGCTGCCCCGTTTCCTGTAATCGTTCCTACAAGTGCACTGGAACCAACGGCTGATAGGGCTGGACCACCGGTTTTATTTCCAAGAGCTCCAAAAGCAAAATCGGTAAAGAATTGTCCTCCACCTGACCGCATTAAGAATGAACCGAAGATGACAAATAAGATTAATACGGTTGAACTTACATAAATCGGTTCACTAAAAATACCGAGTGTACCACTAAACATGTGATCGACCATTTTTTCATATCTTACCCCTGGATGAGCAAGTGCTCCAGGGAAGTATTGACCAAACAGAATATAACCTAAGAAAAATGCACCAATTGCAGCCATGAGAATACCATTCGTTCTTCGAGTAGCTTCCAATACCAATGCAATAAACATCGTTCCAAAAATAGCATCCGTTGAACTAATATTCCCTTGTCTACTTTGAATACCTTCTGCATCAACCATCATATAGCCTGCTGTTACTAACGCTAGGGCAATAATTAATAAATCGATTGCCCCAAACTTTTTCCCCTTCCGAAACGGAAACAAAAGAAAGATGAGGATAAGTGCCCAAAGCACATGAATACTTCGATGTTGCCAGGAAGATAATGTTCCAAACCCAGCCGTATAGACATGGAATACCGAAAGTCCGATTGCAAGGAGTGAAATAATAGTGATAAGAATTCTTGACTTATTCCATTTCTCTTTTCTCGAGTACCACAGTTCCTCAATGTATGCTGGTTTCTCTTTTACTGTGGTATCTATTTTTTGTACCGTTACTGTTTCAGCCATGATTAAGTCACCGCCAATCTTTTGATTTTTTAAATGAAAGCAATATTCCATCAATCACTAAATAAATAAACTTCTTTGTTACCGCTTACAAATGAATCACGATTTAATTTTCCACCAATATTCGTCGAGCAATAATTAAGCGCTGAATCTCATTTGTTCCTTCATATATCTTAGTAATCCTCGCATCACGATAAAAACGTTCAACCGGAAATTCTCCAATATAACCAATACCACCGTGAATTTGCACCGCTTTATCCGCTACCTTATTAAAGACTTCGGAAGCATAAAGTTTAGCCATTGCTGCCTCTTTAATTACTTTCTTTCCTCCATCTATTTTTTCTGCAGCCATCATTGTCAATGTTCTAGCGGCTTCCGTTTCTGTTGCCATATCTGCCAGCATCCACTGAATGGCTTGATTGTTTGCAATTGGTTCACCAAACTGAACTCTTTCTTTTGCATAACTTGCCGAAAGCTCAACCAATTTATCACAAGACCCAACTGCTCGAGCGGCTAGCCCAACACGTCCTTCTCCAAGAATTTTTAAAGCATTGATGTATCCCAGCCCAACTTCTCCAATTACGTTTTCCTCTGGTACGATACAATTTTCAAAAATAACTTGAGCAGTATAAGACCCACGAAGTCCCATCTTCTTGTCTTTTTTTCCGATGATCAATCCCGGGAAATCTCTTTCAACAAGAAATGCTGTAATCCCGCCTTTAGCCCCCCTCTCTTTATCCGTTACAGCAAATACCGTGAAGATATCAGCAACAGGAGCATTGGTAATAAAGTGTTTTGTCCCGTTTAGGACCCAATTCCCTCCATTCTTTTCTGCATATGTTGAAAGATTAGTAGCATCTGATCCTGCTCCTGGTTCAGATAGTGCAAAAGCTGCAATTTTATTCCCTTGAGCCATCTCTGGAAGATATTTTTGTTTTAAATTTTCAGATCCAAGCTTTACAATTCCAGTACTTCCGATTCCTGTATGTGCACTAATTAAAGAAACATAGCCATTATGAGTTCTTCCAAGCTGCTCCAAAATAATTGTTTTCCCAACTGCATTTAACCCAATTCCACCATACTCCTCTGGAATGCTCATACCGAATAGTCCAAGACCTTTTGCTTTGTCAATAAGATGTTGAGGGATTGCATCTTCATCTTCAATCTGCTGTGCATATGGTTCGACTTCATTGTCAACGAAGCTTTTAATCATCACTTTCATTTGCAGTAGTTCATCTGTTACTGTAACCGTCATATTTGCTTCCTCCCTAAATTGTCATAAATTCTTCTCATTATATACAAGCAAATAACATGCCAACTTCCATTAAAAAAATAGCAAGGATTTATCAAACCCTTACTATTACGCATAAAAAATAATTTTAAATTAATCAAAGAACGAAATAATTTAGAATTTAAATGAAATTAATTGTTTTATCGATTCAATATTGAATTAAATAATTCATTATTGAATCATTTTGTTACTCTTTATCTATTCCTCTTCTTTCTTTTCATTTGAGATTACTTGATTCAGATGGTTTAAAATACTATAGGACATTTGGAGAGTTGGGACCTTCACTTCTAACTCCCTCGCTTTCCTTACTACATATCCACAAATCGCCTCTACTTCCATCGGCTTTCCATTTAAGCGGTCTTGGAGCATTGATGGGTTGTGCGCTCTTGCGCGTTCCCCACCAGCAAAGATAGCGGTGACTGTCTCTTCTCTATCTAATTTGATTCCTGTACGAATCGCGACTTCAATGGCTTCTTGACAAATGAATTCAGCAGTTTTCCTTAACTCTTCATTATCTAAAATGTCACCGACTCTCGCTGTAGAAATGGCGGAAAGTGGATTAAATGTAATATTCCAAAGTAACTTTTTCCACTTTCTCGCAAGGATATTCCTGCTATGCTTTGCATCAATCCCAGCGTTTTGAAAAATAGAAACAAGCTCCGAACACTTTTCTGTTGATGAATAATTTAACTCTCCAATCACTAGTTTTACTCTTCCATCCTGCTTAATAACACCAGGCTGTTCAACAGCAGCTTGAATATAAGTCGCACATGAAAAGGTTCGTTCTTTTCCAAAAATTTGAGTTAGAACCATTTCATTGTCTACTCCGTTTTGTAATGTTAACACATTTGCTTCTTCACTTAAAATAGGCAATAACTCTTTCGCCATTTGTTCTGTATCGTTTGATTTGATGCAGAAAAGAATGAGTTCACAATCCAACAAGTCTTGTAAATCATCACTAAATCTACCATTCACCGAGAGGCTTGTCGTTCCTCTTTTAATAAGTAAGCCATCCCTTTGCATTGCTTTAAGGTGTGGTCCTCTTGCTATAAACGTTACTTGATTCCCGGCTCTTTGTAATAACAATCCAAAAAAACCGCCAACAGCACCTGCGCCAACAACACCAATTTTCATAAAGTACCTCCTTAACTTCTATTATTCAAATTGATATTATATTTCTTCAACTTTCTTACAATCGTTGATTGGCTAGAACCTAGCGCCTCTGCCATATCATAGGTACTAGAATATCTTTCAGCAGCTAAAGTTATCACTTTCTTTTCTGCCAGTTCTACAGCCTCTTTCAATGAAATCAAACTGCTTGATCCATAATCATTACTCGTCAAATATTCAGAAGGTAATTTATCTACCGTAATTATTTCTTCTCGCGTCGTCACAACGAGTCGCTCGATTAAATTAGAGAGTTCCCTTATATTTCCTGGCCAATTATAAGTAAGAAAGAAGTCTTTTAAACTATAATCCAACTCTTTTTGAAGATTATATTTTTCGTTCATCTCTCCCAAGAATAGATGGATCAATGGAAGTATATCATCTTTCCTTTCCCTAATTGGTGGGATTTGAAGGGGAATAACATTCAAACGGTAATAAAGGTCTTCTCTAAATTCTCCAAGTTGAACCATTTGTTTCAAGTTACGATTGGTCGCCGTAATGATTCGGATATCAATCTTTTTCGGTTTCGTTCCACCAATTCTCTGAATCTCTCCCTCTTGAATGACTCGCAACAGTTTTACTTGTAGGTGTAAAGGAAGTTCCCCTATTTCATCTAGGAAAATGGTTCCTTTATCCGCTAGTTCAAACATCCCCTCTTTCCCTTTTCTGCTAGCACCTGTGAAAGCACCCTCTTCATATCCGAAGAGCTCAGATTCGAGTAGTTCACCCGGAATGGCTCCACAATTAACTTTAATTATTTCCCCTTGCTTTACCCGATAACTATTGTCATGAATATAGTTGGCAAGCACATCTTTTCCAACCCCTGTTTCTCCAAGAATAAGAATGGTCGCATCAATATTTGCAATTCGCTTTGCTGTGTCATAAATTCGCTTCATTGCCTCACTTTTTGTAATAATACCTTTTGTTACATCCGCCTTATTTTTTAGGCGGTTCAATTCTTTTTTATATTGATCATTAAGCTTGTTCACCTTCACTAGTTCAGACTGCAACTCATATAAATCGGAAAGATCTCTAATATTAGTAACGACCTTAATTATTTCTCCCTCATCATTATAGACAGGGCTACCTGTGAGAAGTGTCTCGTTCCCTGTATAATTTTTCTGTACAAGGGAAATCGTTCGTTTATGCTCTAGCACCTTATGTGTTACAGAATTCTGGAGTATTCCTCTTTTCATCAGTGCTTGTACATTTTTTCCAAGATAATATTCTTGCGGAATTCCAGTAATCCGTTCAATCGCAGAGTTTGTTTTCAAGGTGAAACCATCTTTATCCGTGATGTATATTGCGTCATAGGAGTTTTCAATAATTGCATCCAGTTCTCCAGTCAAGCTCTTTAACTCTTCATTTTCTCTTAGAATGCTGTTCAGTTCGTTTGTTTCTACTCCAATATACAATGTTTCATCACATTCACTGTAAGCACTTTCAAAAAAGACAAACATTCGCTCATCATATTTAGCTTGAACAAATATGGATGCCTCTGTAGTTTTCCAAAGAGAAAGTACTTCAGATAAAGGTAGCCCGATTACTTCATCTTTTCTTGCGATGAATTCCAAATTCCAAGTAATAACCCGTCTTTCACTATCTAATACGATATATAGAAGTGTCGTTGTTTCAAGTAAACGATTATATAATACCTGTTTCATCTAATCACTCCTACTAGTATTTATTGAAAGAAAATTTAGACTTAATTGCAATGCTACTATAAAAAGTGATTTTTTTAAAGATGAAATTAATAAATCGTCATATTTGTGTTTATTTTATTTTAAAATATAGTGTAAAACACACATAAAATAAATGATATTTTTGCAAATAAAACGCTATCTATCATTCAATATAAATAATTCAGGACAAACAAGAAGAAGGTGACCAATAAATGGCTTTGTCCTGATGGTGGTGAACTTGAGAAAGTACACCGCAAATAATCCTGAACTAGTGACAGATGGTGATAAAAATTTATCAAAAAAGGATCCAAACAAAATTTTTATTGCTTGGATCCTTTTTAATTATTGTTTTTGACTAGTTATGTCCCAGCCTCTTCTTGTTAATTTAAATCATAAAGTAAGCTAGATGCCTAGGGTGTTTGTAATTAATTAATTGCTTAATGTTTCTTTTTCCTTCATTCTTTCATCCATCCGTTTCCGATCACGTTCAAGGATGGGTTTCAAGTATTTACCTGTGTAGGATTTATCTGATTTCCGGGCGATGTCTTCAGGTGTTCCAGTCGCAATAACCTTCCCGCCACCTGCTCCACCTTCAGGGCCTAAGTCGATAATATGGTCGGCAGTTTTAATGACATCGAGATTATGTTCGATGATAAGTACAGTATCACCATTTTCAACAAGGCGATGAAGCACCGTCAATAATCGTTTAATATCATCCGTGTGAAGACCTGTTGTCGGTTCGTCCAGTATATACAAGGATTTCCCGTTTGAACGTTTATGGAGTTCACTTGCAAGCTTCACGCGTTGAGCTTCCCCGCCGGATAAAGTCGTTGCAGGTTGACCCAGTCTAATATAACCAAGGCCGACGTCATAGATTGTCTCGATTTTACGCTTAATTTTAGGAATTGCGCTGAAGAATTCACGTGCTTCTTCTACTCGCATATCCAAAACATCAGCAATACTTTTACCTTTATATTTCACTTCTAGCGTCTCACGGTTATAACGCTGTCCATGACAGACCTCACACGGGACGTAAACATCCGGGAGAAAATGCATTTCAATTTTAATAATCCCGTCACCCTTACATGCTTCACAGCGGCCACCTTTCACATTAAAGCTGAACCGTCCTTTTTTATAACCACGGATTTTCGCTTCGTTCGTCTGGGCAAATACATCACGGATATCATCGAATACACCTGTATAGGTTGCCGGATTTGAACGAGGGGTTCGTCCAATCGGTGACTGATCGATTTCGATGATTTTATCTAGATATTCGATGCCTTTAATTTCTTTATGCTTACCGGGTTTCCGTAAACGAGCACGGTAAAGCTTTGTGGACAAGGCTTTATAGATTATTTCATTTACGAGGGTACTTTTGCCCGACCCCGAAACACCTGTCACTACATTGAATAATCCGATTGGAATTTTCGCGTTTACTTTTTTCAAGTTATTTTCTTCGGCGCCAATGACTTCTATATAACGATCATCCGGTTTCCGCCTTGTTGCCGGTAACGGAATGAATTCTTTACCAGCCAAATATCTGCCAGTTAGGGATTCATCATCATTCATCACATTTTCCGGAGTATCACTTGCGATAATCTCACCGCCATGTTCACCTGCACCTGGACCAATATCAATGAGCCAATCCGCTGCAAGCATTGTATCTTCATCATGCTCAACGACAATTAACGTATTATCAAGGTCACGCATTTTTTTCAATGATTCAATCAACTTGTCATTATCACGCTGATGCAAGCCAATAGATGGTTCGTCTAATACATAAAGAACGCCTGTTAAAGCGGAACCGATCTGCGTTGCAAGACGGATTCGCTGTGCTTCTCCACCAGAAAGTGTTCCTGCTGAACGGGAAAGTGTTAAATAATCCAGCCCGACATTATTTAAAAAGCTTAGCCGATTCTCAATTTCTTTAAGGACGAGTTTAGCAATCTGTTGTTCTTTTTCAGAGAGCTTCAGATCTTTAATGAAATTCATTGCCTCCACAACAGAATACTCGGTGATCTTGCTAATATGTTTACCGTCAATGAGAACAGATAACGCTTCTTTTTTCAGGCGGTGTCCTTTACAAGTCTTACAATTGTTTACCGCCATATATTTCTCCAATGTCTCTCTTGTAAAGTCAGATGACGTTTCATGGTACCGGCGGTTGATGTTATTCATCACACCTTCAAAGATAATATCCACGTCACGGACTTTTCCGAAGTCATTTTTGAAATAAAAACGAATTTTCTCTTTGCCGCTCCCATATAAAATGATGTCCATTTGTTTTTTCGGGATATCTTTAACCGGAATATCCATTGCTATACCGTAATGGTCACACACACTCTTTAAAAGCTGAGGGTAGTATTGGGAGCTAATGGGCTTCCAAGGTACAATCGCATGCTCCTCAAGTGTTAAATCCCAGTCAGGGATCACAAGGTCTAGGTCAACTTCAAGTTTCGTACCAAGTCCATCACAAGTTGGACAAGCTCCGAACGGACTATTAAAGGAAAATAGTCTAGGCTCAATTTCTCCAATGGAAAATCCGCAAATCGGACACGAGTGATCTTCACTGAATATGAGTTCTTCCTCACCGATCACATCAACAATTATCCGCCCCTCACCTAACCGGAGCCCCGTTTCAATCGAGTCTGCAAGCCTGCCTTCAATGTCCGGTTTAACGACAATTCGGTCGATGACTACTTCGATTGAATGTTTCTTATTCTTCTCAAGACTAATATCTTCATGGATTTCCCGCATCTCGCCGTCAATTCGCAGGCGAACATAACCTTCTTGACGGAGCTTCTCTAATACCTTGACATGCTCTCCCTTTCTTCCAGAAACAACAGGAGCAAGAATCTGCATTCTCGTCCGTTCTGGATATTCCATCACGCGGTCGACCATCTGTTGAACCGTTTGTGAAGTGATTTCAATACCGTGAATCGGACATGTTGGATGTCCTACTCGCGCATATAACAATCGTAAATAATCATAAATTTCTGTTACAGTTGCAACGGTTGATCTCGGGTTGTTACTCGTCGTTTTCTGGTCAATTGAAATCGCCGGTGATAAGCCTTCAATCACATCTACATCCGGTTTATTCGTTTGACCTAGAAACATTCTGGCATAGGCGGACAATGACTCGACATAGCGTCTTTGTCCTTCTGCATAGATCGTATCAAAGGCGAGAGAGGATTTCCCTGAACCGGATAGACCTGTGACGACGACCAATTTATTTTTCGGTATCGTCACATCTATCCCTTTTAAGTTATGCTCTCTCGCTCCTTGTACTACAATTTGTTTTTTCTCTGGCATGTACATGCTCATCCTTCCGCTTTAAGTTCGAAAACAATATCACGAAGCTCTGCCGCTTTTTCAAAATCAAGCGCTTTTGCTGCTTCCCGCATTTCCTTCTCGAGTTGTTCGATAACTTGCGGGCGATTCTTCTTCGTAACTTTGGCAAAGCTAGTAATTTTCTTCTCTTCTGTTTCTTCATCCGCTGCTTCAATCGTTGCTTTTATGACATCGCGAATATCTTTTTTGATTGTTTTTGGTGTAATTCCATGTTTTTCATTATAGGCAATCTGGATTTGCCGTCTACGATTTGTTTCATCTAATGCCTTCTGCATCGAATCCGTAATCTTGTCGGCATACATAATAACTTCCCCATTTTCATTACGGGCAGCACGGCCAATCGTTTGAATAAGGGAACGTTCGGAGCGCAGGAAGCCCTCTTTATCCGCATCCAGAATAACGACAAGCGAAACTTCCGGTATATCTAATCCTTCCCGAAGTAGGTTGATTCCAATCAAAACATCATATTTTCCAACCCGTAAATCGCGAATAACTTCAATTCGCTCGAGGGTTTTAATTTCTGAATGTAAGTAGGCTACTTTTATACCAAGCTCCTTCAGATAGTCGGTTAAATCCTCTGACATTTTCTTCGTTAGTGTTGTGACCAGGACTCGTTCATTCCTTTCGGTCCGTTCATTGATTTCTTCAATCAGGTCATCAATTTGCCCTTCGATAGGACGTACTTCAATTTTCGGATCAAGTAATCCCGTCGGTCGGATAATTTGTTCCGTCATTTCCGGAGAATGCTCCAGTTCATAGGGACCTGGTGTTGCTGATACATAAATGAGTTGATTCGTCTTCTCTTCGAATTCTTCAAAACGAAGTGGCCGGTTATCGAGTGCTGATGGTAGCCGGAAACCGTGATCCACAAGCACTTGCTTTCTCGCCTGGTCTCCATTATACATCCCCCGAATTTGCGGTAATGTAACATGGGACTCATCGATAACGACTAAAAAGTCATCTGGAAAATAATCAAGCAATGTATACGGGGTCGCTCCAGCCTCTCTTAATGTTAGATGCCGGGAATAGTTCTCGATTCCGGAACAAAAACCCATCTCACGCATCATTTCAAGATCATAATTCGTCCGCTGCTCAATCCGCTGCGCTTCCAGCAGTTTATTTTCCGAACGTAATACTTTCAAGCGTTCTTCCAACTCTTTTTCGATGTTCTGGATTGCTTTTTTCATAATATCTTCGCGGGTAACGAAGTGGGATGCCGGGAAAATTGCCACGTGTTCCCTATCACCGATAATTTCGCCGGTTAGGGCATCCACCTCACGAATTCGATCGATTTCATCACCAAAAAATTCAATCCGGATACAATGCTCTTCCCTGGATGCAGGAATAATTTCCACCGAATCACCACGAACTCGGAACGTCCCCCGCTGGAATTCGATATCATTTCTTGCATATTGTATATCTACTAGATCCCGTAATAACTGGTCACGGTCCTTCTCCATCCCCATTCGTAAGGAAAGGACTTGACTACCATATTCTTCTGGACTACCGAGACCATAAATACAGGATACACTGGCAACAATAAGTACATCCTCGCGCTCAAACAGAGCCGAGGTTGCGGAGTGCCGGAGTTTATCTATTTCATCGTTCACACTTGCATCTTTTTCAATGAAAGTGTCTGTTGATGGTACATAAGCTTCTGGCTGATAATAGTCATAATAACTGACAAAATATTCTACTGCGTTATTTGGGAAAAACTCTTTAAACTCACTATATAGTTGACCCGCTAAGGTTTTATTATGAGCAATTACTAATGTCGGACGGTTGATTTCCTTTACCACGTTCGATACGGTAAATGTTTTCCCTGTTCCAGTTGCACCAAGTAGTGTTTGGTGTCTTTGACCTGCCAAAACCTTTTGCACAAGTTCGTCGATTGCTTGTGGCTGATCACCAGCCGGTTCATAATTCGATACGAGTTCAAACTTATTATTCACGAGTTCTGCCTCCCTAAATATCTAGTAACTATTTTACCACAAACGGATGAAATAATTAAAGAAAAACGAACGTCCATTCGTTTGATATTTTAAAAATCAATGACGAAAATGCATAATCACTCATTTTATTTGGCTTATAATTAAGAAACATGAACGGAAACCTTCTTTCCCGCTTTCACACCTTCAATTTCCGCAGGCCGCTAGCGAGCCTTTCTTATGAATCTTTACTGTTTAGAGGGTTGCTTCTCGTTACAAAACAAAGACTTTGTGCAGCTGTTAAACAAACTACACAAAGTCTTTATTTTAATAAAAATTTATCGGGTGAACAGATTTCTAATATCTTACCATTTGTATGGTTGATTATTCTGTTACTTCGATTACACCAACCGCGCCTTTCGTTGCGTGATTGAATTGATGGGTAACAAAACTGTATATCCCGGCTTCTTTCACCTGAAATTCGACGATTGCGCCTCCGCTTGCGGGAAGCATCACAGTTTGCATTCCTTTTAGATGGTTTGCAGGATGTCCATCCATATAGACGGCTTCCAAAATTGTGCCAATGACGTGGAACGAGCTTACTTCATTCGGTCCAACATTATTCAAGTAAAAACGAATCTTATCTCCCACTTGTGCTTGAAGCGGCTCATCTTTTAATGCGGTTGTCGTACCGTTCGTATTCGGCTGACCCCCACCTTCTAGTTCTTTAGAGGAGAAAACAACTTGAGATGGAAGACCATTTGTCATATCGTCAAGGTCATTGTATTTGTACCATTCGTTTTGAATGATGACATACTCTTGGTCAACCTCGTCATCAGTTGGGTAGCCATCTTTTGGCTTAACAATGATAACACCATGCATTCCATTTGCAATATGGGAAAGAACCGGGTCTGTACCACAGTGATACATAAATACTCCTGGACTTGACGCTTTGTAAACAAATGTTCCTTTTTCATTTGGGGAGATGTCAGCAAAACCTTTATCTGGAGCAGTATGAACTGCATGCAAATCTATGCTGTGTGGAATCGCCGGATCGATATTATCTAGTGTAAAATGTATCGTGTCCCCTTCTTCAATAACTACTAACGGTCCCGGAGCCTCACCATTGAATGTCCATGCTTTATAAATCTCGCCTGGCGCAATTTCAATGTCTGTAATTTGTGAAGTCATTTCAACATAAACATCTGTACCGTCGCGTTCAACTTTTAACGGAACAGGTTCTTGGTTTAAATCTTGGTGTGGTTTAATAATTTCCGCTTCAACCGTTTCTTCTGTCTGTACAGCCTGAGCGGCATTTTCACCCAATTCCGTTTCAGCTAAATCTTGACCACAAGCAGATAACAACATCGCACTAGCAACAAATCCGATACCGAATAAATAACTCACTCTTCTCATCATTTTAATCACCTCATGTTTTTTATGTGATTGAAGTCTATCAGCCATATGAATTACTGTTTATTTGTTATCTGCTTGACCGATAGCACATCTTCATCTCTATTTAAAGTATAGGATAATTCGCTCAATCAATATGTGATTTCGGTCACTTATTTTAATTTGTTTGTGAACGTTTTATGTCACCTCAAACATTGAAATTAAAAGGGTTTACCCTATAATCACCTTGTAAATATCACAAACTAAAATAGGGTGTATTTGTAATTCAATTCACAATAAAAGAAGAGACTTTAGGACTGGGTTACGCTGATATTTGTCAATGAGAACACAATTCATTAAACTGTAATTAATAGATATAAGGGGGATGGATATGAAGGAGTTTACGCATTTCGATGAGCAAGGCAGAGCCAGGATGGTCGATATAACAGAAAAGCAGGCAACCAATCGTACAGCAACAGCAAGATCTAGTGTGAAGATGTCTCAGGAGATCTATAACAATATTGTGGAACAGAAGAATAAAAAAGGAGATGTCCTTGGCGTTGCAGAAGTTGCCGGCATCATGGGGACGAAGCAAACATCCAACTTGATTCCAATGTGTCATCCGATTCCAATCAGTGGTGTTTCTATTCAGTTTGAATGGAATCGATCGGAGTCAGGAGACTATGAATTAATTATTCTAGCGGAAGTAAAAACAATCGGCAATACCGGCGTGGAAATGGAAGCACTAACTGCCGTTACGACAGCCGCCTTAACTATCTATGATATGTGTAAGGCAATCGATAAAGGAATTGTAATCGGAGAAACCTATCTGCTCCAAAAAAGCGGCGGAAAAAGCGGAGATTACAAGCGGAAGTCTTGATACTCTGCTTGTAATCTCAGCTTAAATCCTTTTTCAGTTCATGAACGCCATGTGCGATTTCTGGTAGGATAAGTTTCTCCATCGCTAGTCGGACGGCTCCTGTTGAACCAGGTATAATGAAGACGAGACGGTGATTAATGGATCCGCATGTCGCTCGGGACAACATACTTGCACTTCCAATATCCTCTTCGTAACTAATCATCCGGAACAATTCGCCAAATCCCGGCAATTCCTTTGCAAAAAGAGGCTGCACCGCTTCAATCGTCACATCCCTGGCAGCAATTCCAGTACCTCCATTTAGTATAACCGCATCTACCGACTGATTTTTAACTAGTAATTTCATTGTTGCTTTAATGACTTCCGCATCATCCGGTACAATTTCATAACAAGTAACCTCATGTTTATCATTATTCAATAAATCAATAATCAGTTTTCCACTTTTATCATTTTGCTTATCTCGTGTGTCACTAATTGTTAACACTGCGCAATTAATGAAATTCGGCGCAAGTGTTTTATGCTCTTCATGCATCACTAATCCCTCGATCCCTCATCGAATATGGCTATTATAGTCCTCTAACCGATTTATGTTAATAAAAGGCAATTCATCAGAAAACGGCACATATTTCACGTCCGCTTCATCTAGCAGTGCACGCATATGCAATCTATCCGTTTCGAGCAATATCTTGATTCGTTGTTTAAGTGTATGATGATAAAGTCCAATCAATGGTTGCAGTCTTTCATTAACAACTGGAATTACCGCTTGTACTCCCTTTCTTTCCGTTAGTAATCGCTCGAAAACTTCCTTTGCCATAAACGGGACATCTGTTGGTATAACCGCATACCAACAAGCTTTTTTCTCTTGCATTGCAGTATATAGCCCAGCAAGCGGACCTTTCCCGGCAAACTTTTCCATATCGGTAACAATCTCCACTTCCAATTCTGGTGGAAACTTTCCTTCCAGGTCTTGATTTGTAATAAGAATCGTATCATCAACAACTGGTGTAATCGCATCAAGCGACCACTGGAAAAATGCTTTGTTATCTTTCACTGCAAACGATTTGGGACTTCCGAATCTACGTGATTTCCCACCTGCTAAAATTACGCCAACAATAGTTCCCATCACCATGCCATTTAACCACCACTGACCGGAGGAATGAAAGCAACGGTATCACCTGACGTAATCGCGTCATCTTCCTTTGCATATTCTTCATTAATAGCCGTCATCACGTCATGTAAATTCAACTGTGGATAATTTGTTTTAAGTTTTTCTTTCAATTGCTGGACAGTGATATTTTGTACTGGAATATCCAGATTCGACTTCCCAGTTGTTTCCTGTAATTCAGCAAATAGTAATACTTTAATCAAGTCACATCCTCCTTCATATCACAACGTATTACAAAAATGGTAGCACATGACTAATCGCACTGCAAATAAGGGTCGATCCCGCGCACACGGTCAGGACGTGTATAAATATTCATCCGGTCGCCCCGCAAAAATCCAATAACCGTTATTCCAAGTTCATCAGCTAGTTTCACAGCAAGATCTGTAACAGCGGATTTGGACAAAATAATCCCGATTCCCATTTTTGAAATTTTTAGTAATACTTCTGATGAGACTCTCCCACTGAAGACAACAAGTTTTCCCCTTGCAGGAATGTTACCTTGGAGCATGGCCCCAAATACTTTATCAAGCGCATTATGCCTGCCAATATCTGTGCGGGTGAACAATAAATCAGTTGGTGTTGCAAGCGCCGCATTATGGACGCCTCCAGTCCGTTCAAATTCAGGTGAGCTATTCATCAACCCTTTCATCAATTGCATGCACTGATCAACCGTTACTTCAAGCTCGCTAGTTATCGTCTTCGCTACCCGGGCATCACTTTTAAAATAAAACTGGCGGCTTTTCCCGCAACAAGATCCAATTATACGGCTGGAGTGATCAAATTGATCCGGTTGCACTGGTTTATGGAGTGCGATATGGGAGAAACCTGTATACACATCAACTTGGATCTCTTTTATTTCAGCAGCTGTACGGATGACCCCTTCCGAAGCAAGAAATCCAACGACTAAATCTTCCAGTTGACCTGGAGAACAAACAATCGTCGCAAACTCATGACCATCCAGCATCAAGGTTAAGGGAAACTCTGCCGCTATTGCTTCCGACACATTTTCTTGATGGGTTCCCTTAATCTTAATCGTCTTCCACCCCGGTTCATCGACAATGCTCATCGGAATCCCTCCTTAGCTTGGCTCCATTTCCAGCTCCTCGATCCGCTTCTCTTTATATTTCATATCTTTATGCGCATAGAAACTATCAGCCTTTTCCACAATAACAAGGGTTGTATATTCCGGTATCCCCGCAAATTCTTCATATACGCCTTGCGGGATGACTACATTCCCCTCTGGCCAATGAAGTTCAATATTTCCGGCTTTAATATTTACGAACTTCGCTTGCCCTTTATACATGCCATATTGATTATAGACAACAATGGGATCTCCTTCCGCAACACCAAGTTCTGCTGCATCCAATTCATTCATCAGCACATCATCCCGGTCCGCTGCATTAAATGGATCTAATTCGTCATAAATCATTGAATTGAATTGTTTTCCTCTTCTCGTCGTTACATGGAAATGCCCTTCCGGCTTCCGGTGTTCAGGAATTTCCACCGCAATTAGATTACCTCTTCCGTCCGGTGTCGGGCATATTCCGTCTTCACAGAGCCAGGCTCCTCCCCACTGGAACAAATCGCCGCGATTCTTCAAACGCTGAATGCCGTCATAATTCGGCGCTGCTTTCGCAATTTCTTCTCGAATCTCAGCCGCAGATGTGAAATTGATTAAATCACTCTCTTCCGGCTTAACACGTTTCGCTAAGTCCACATAAACTTCCCACTCACATCTCGCTTCTTCAATCCGTGGTCCCTTAATCTCTGGTGAAAAATAAACCATCCGCTCTGTCGATGTTGAGGTTCCTCCTCCTTCTTGCTCATACCTTGTCATGGCTGGAAGAACAATGACCGCTTCTTTCGCATCGACTAAGGTAGATGTGTTGAAGATGATATCCTGGTGCACTCGGAGATCGATATTCGCTAAGCAACGTTCCACAAAATCCGGATTCGGCATCGTTTCCAGGAAATTACCGCCAGATAAATAATAGAGAGAAAGATGACGTTCATGATTTTCAGGAAGCAAAGCATTTTCCAAGGATACGCCGACAATATCACCTTGCCATTTCGGAATCGGGAAACCCCAAATCTGTTCGACCCGTTCCCGGTTGTCCTTATCCATCCCGCCACCAGGCAAGACAAACGGATCTGCTCCCATTTCTCCAGACCCCTGTACACCGGAATGGCCACGAATTGGCATTAACCCACAATGTTCTCTCCCTAAAAAGCCACGAAGTAAAGCAAGATTCGCTACCTGGGACACATTATCCGTTCCAAAGCGGTGTTGAGTGAGACCCATCGACCAAACAAATACGGCGGATTTTGATTTGGCAAGCAGTTGGGCTAATTCTAGCATTCTTTCTTTCGTAATCCCGGAAGAAGCCTCCAATGTTTCCCAATCGTAAGCCACCACCTTTTGCTTGAGTTCTTCCAGACCGTTTACATGTTCCGCAATAAATTCATGGTCAAGCGCAGAACCAGGGACATTCTCTTCCATTTCAAACCAATGCTTCATAATGCCATGCATAAAGGCAATATCACCGCCAATATTCACTTGATACACGTCATCCGCAATTTTTGTCCCAAATAAAGCAGATTCCGGAATCGATGGCACCCAGTATTCATCCATTGCAGGTTCATAGTACGGATTGATGATAATGATTTTTGTCCCTTTTCGTTTAGCCGCATACATATATTTCGTTGATACCGGCTGATTGTTTGCTGCAACAGATCCCCAGAAGAGCAGGACATCTGTACCAATCCAGTCTTTATAGTTACAAGTCGATGCGCCGACACCAACTGATCTCGTGAGGGCTGTTTTGGAAGGTGAGTGGCAGATTCGTGATGCATTATCAATATTATTTGTACCGAGAAAACGGGAAACCTTTGCTAGTGTATAATACACTTCATTTGTAATCCCTCTCGAAGTCGTATAAAAACCATATCGTTTCGGATCAAGCGACCGCATTTTTTGCGCAATCCGGTCAAGCGCCGCGTCCCAGGATAATCTTCTGAAACGATCGTCTCCCGGTTCCCGAATGAGCGGATACGGAATCCGGCCCAGCTTCCTCAGTTCGGTGCTCGAAAGCTTCTTTAATTCTTCTATATCGGAATGCAAGATTTCCTCCTTAATTGCGGGCATTGTGTTCAGACGAAGCACATTGAGACGAGTCGTACAAAGGTGTGGGCCTTTCAGCGTCTGATCCTGCAGGCCGGAAACGCCGAGTGCGCAGCCATCACAGACACCCTGCGTAAGAATCCTTGTAGCATAAGGCAGATTATCTTTATTTTCCCAAACTACTTTCATCGTGTCGCGAATATGGTGCGGCTTCACCTTCCCAAGCCCAAAAGGCACTTTACTTACCCAGAGACTCGGATCTGGTCGCTTCGTTAATTTTACCGGACCAGTATGTTTCGTTTTCCCCAACTTAACCCCTCCTCATCAATAATAAACAGATTTTTGTTTTATTTTCATATCACTTTTCAGTCTGAAACAGCTCGATATCCCATTAAAAACCCGTAAATTGTTATATACTTCGTTGATTCCGTGAGCTCAATATGATTCATCTGTTTTGATTTTTAGGTGCAATAATGTTGAGTTATAAATTAATTTACGAGTTTTCTATATTTTACAACAACAAAGCACATATGTAAACGCCTACAAACTCATGAAATCATACTGTATTTTAAAAAAGAACAGTATGAATGACGATAAAGTAAAATAATAAAAACCCGAAGGTAATATGTGCCCGTCGCTTCTTCACACTTGGAAAATATAATCGCAGCCATCCGGAAAGAACCATGCAGATAAGAATAATAATTGCACCAATTCCGCTCCACATTTTCATATTCGTCCATAAGAAACCAAACCGGTGTATAATGATGGTCGCATGGAGAATAATGAGAATAAGCGCCGTTGTACCAATCCAACGGTGAAACGGATAAATCCATTTCGAGATAGTTGCAAGCTTAATTTTCTTCTTTCGATCAGGAGTATTCCGGATAGTTGAAAAAAATGCATGCCTTGTCCAATTGAATAAGATCAAAAATAGACCTGCTAGTCCGAGTATGATATGAATGGGGAGATGCGCGTAATTATAATCCAGTGTAAGAAGAACAATGATGAATAGTAGCAGATTTAGGTATAGCCATATACTCATTCGAAACAACCTTCCTGTCAATTTCTATCTCATATCCTACCATCTTAACGCGCTTTCTGGCTAAATTCGTTATCTTTTCTTAAGAAATGGGAATATGATAGACTAAAGACAGGTCATACCTTTGAGAGGAGGATACAGAGATATCTCTGTACATACATCATGAAAATACAAGTATCAGATAAGGCACATCAGTGGTATATTGAGGAAATGGGCTTAGAAAAAGGGGACAGTGTCCGATTTTTTGGGAAGGTCTATGGAAAAACTGAAATCCACGATAATTTCTCCGTTGCAATTAATATTGACCGTCCGAATGATCCGTTAGTTACAGAAACAGTGGATGGTATTACGTATTTTATAGAAAAAAGCGACGACTGGTTTTTCAGCGGATATAACTTCCACGTTGAATATAATGAAGAACTCGATGAAGTGACCTACCATTTTGTAGAGTGAAAAAACTGAGACACGGAGTCTCAGTTTTTTTATTTAATACGGTTTACATAGATTCGTTTGTGATCTTCTATACCGGATAAATATACTGGAGCGGGATCATTTGCACGGTCAAACTCGGTTGACGATCCGTCTGCTGAAAGAGTTTCTTCAAATATCTCCTCATACTCTTCTATGCTTACTTCCTTACGTGCATGAAAGAGTTCTTCATGTTGATGAACATATAGGTGGTCTTGATAGTTTGGTTGCAAAATTCCAGTGAAGAACTCGCCGACAGCGCCGGAACCGTAACTATATAATCCAATTCGCTCGCCACCTTCCAAACTGTCATTCTTCTCTAAGAGTGAAAGTAAACTCAAGTACAAGGAACCTGTGTAAATATTACCGACTTTCCGGTTATATTGAATACTTGTCTCATAATTTGCTTTCAAACGTTCACTACCTGATTCGGTTGCTTCATCAAGAATCGTACGTAATGCCTTCAAGCCCATCTTCGTATAGGGTACGTGAAAACAGAGAGCTGAAAAGTCTTCTAAGCTACGTCCAGTTTGCTCTTTATACTTTTCCCACACGGTGTTGAAAAAGTGAATATATTGTTCGTTGGAGAATTTACCGTCGACATAAGCTATATCTGAGTAAAGTGGGCGCCAGAAATCCATAATGTCATTCGTGAAATATGTACTTTCATTTTCTAAAGCAAGCAACTTCGGATCCTTGCTAATAACCATTGCGACCGCCCCTGCTCCTTGTGTTGATTCACCAGGAGTAGCTAAACCGTATCTTGCAATATCTGCACCAATAACCAACACTTTACTTTCCGGGTTTAAAGCAATATGACCTTTAGCCATTTGAATTCCTGCGGTTGCACTGTAGCAAGCTTGCTTTAATTCAACAGCGCGCGCATAAGGATTCAAGCCTAATAAGTGATGGAGATAGACTGCTGCTGATTTGGAATGATCAATTCCTGATTCCGTGCCGAACAGGACAAGGTCAATTTTCTCCCTATCTTCCTCATCGATAACCTGTAAAGCAGCATTGGCAGCGAGTGTTACCGCATCTTGTGTAACTGGGGCAAGCGCCATTTCATCCTGGCCAATTCCAATTGTAAACTTATCCGGGTCAATCCCTCTTGCTTCAGCAAGCTTAATCATATCCACATAATAATGTGGCGCATAAAAACCAATCTTATCAATTCCGATATTCACTGCAATTCCTCTTTTCCGTATATATTCCACATCTATAAAGTGATGTTTTTCACATTTTATTTTTCGGCAATATTTAAATTTTAATATAAATTACTAGGATAAAGCAAACGAAATAGCGAATTAAAAACAAAGGCACAGAGCAGACATGACTAGCCCTGGAAATCTAAGTAAGCCTCAGCATTTTTACTTTAAAGTTTCCGATGCACGAAAAGAAATCGGCTAAAGTGCGATTGTTTCTCTTTAGCCGATTTCACTTAAAATCCGTATTCTGCTTCTTTCGCTTCCCGGATATCTTTCAGCGCATCTGTTAATGAAACCGTATCCTCGATCAGACGTTCAATTCGGAAATGGATATCATCATTAATGATTTCTTTCCGGTAGAAATCTTTTTCTCCAATAAATACATAGGACTGGGTGAGTTGCCCTTTCATATATGATATAATCGGCTTGATTTGAGTTTCCGGGATTAAATAATGCTTCGACG
Source organism: Oceanobacillus sp. HCA-5259 (assembly GCF_037892815.1). NCBI lineage: Bacteria > Bacillati > Bacillota > Bacilli > Caryophanales > Bacillaceae > Oceanobacillus > Oceanobacillus sp. HCA-5259. Next base: position 125,110 of record NZ_JBBKBV010000007.1, read on the forward strand.
AGCCTGCTGTAACGATAATGCTAACAACTTTATCCTGCAATGCCTGCTCTGGAAGCAGGTCAAATATATTCTTCAATGTGGCTGGAATCGAAGCTTGGAAAATCGGAGTTCCCACAACGATCGCTTCAGCCTCCATCAAGGTCCTTGTTACAAAGCCAGCATCCCCTGTATACTCCAAATAATTTCTCCCATCGCTAAACGGGATATCATAATCAGCCAAATCAAGCATCGTGACCTCGATGTTCGGATATTTTTCTCTGAATACCGACTCCACATGCTGGAGGGCTGTTCTCGTCTTTGAGCCGACGATTGACCCTTGCAGTAATGCCACTTTCATTAATGTCCACTCCTTAAATGCTTCATACATATTTACAAATTACGAATTGAATACATAAGTTAGTTACCTTTAATAAGTATTTTAAATAATATCGTTATGTAATACAATTGAAACGAACTGGGAATAGGAATCTTTCGTGGAACGCAAAAGAAGTGGAGCGTATGAAAACATTTCACTCCACTTCTTCAATTTCAAGCATAATATTTTCCATTTCGTTGACTGCTTCTTGAAAAATACGCTCCAATTCTTTTTCTACAGTTGCTTGCTTCTCTGGGTCCACCTCTGTAACTCCAATTCGTTCAGCGATATGCTTATCCATATACTCCCTTAGGGCTGCCAACTGTTTTTGCTTCTCGGCTTCAATAAATGTCTCCCACTCTTTTTCTACTTCCTTGATTTCTTCAGCGAGAACTTCTTTCAGACGTTCTGTCTGGATTGCTTGCTCTTCCTTAATTGCGCTATCTATTTCTGCAATCGACTGTTCCGTTTTGTCATCGAGCCAGCTCGTCAGAATTCCTGAGAGGGAGGAATCTGCAACAGTAGCAGTAAGTCCTCCGCCAAACAGGAGCATGATAAATAATGCGAGTGGGATCACTTGCTTCTTATTCATTAATACTCGATACAACGTCATCAAGTGCGGTTTTTGCTTCTTCTCCGAGTTGCTGGGCTGTTACAGTAATAAGCTCTTGTTGATTTGTAACGAGCGTTGTGACTACTTCGGTAACACTTTCACGAAGATCACGAATTGCCCAATCCACTTGATTGATTAGATTTCTAGTCGTAATTTCTTGGTTCTTAGACACTTCTGCTGCAAGAGTTTCCTGGGCCTGACGAATCGCTTCTTCCAGCTCTGCAACTGCTGCGTCCTTAGCCTGATGGATATCCGCTGCTAATTGTTTAATCGCAGCATTCCCACTATCTGCTGTGAATGCAATGAGATCATCTGTTGCAAAGTTTAGCGCATCATTCGCATTGCCTTGGATTTCTAAATATCCATCAAGGAACACATTATAAAACTCCAAGCCAATTCCAGCAAGAATCTCCTGTTTTTCTGCATCAATTTCTCCGATATGTTCAAGTTTCGCTCGGATAATTTCTTCCAATGTCTCTCCAGTTGCAAGCTCTCTGCTTAAATCAATATCAATGCCAGCCTGTGCTTTCAGTTGGTCATATTCAGCTTGCAGCCCCGGTAATCTGCTTTCCATATATGCTTCAGTATCAGCTTCCACTTCCGCAACAGACTGATTAAACAACCCATTGTACCAAGCACGAAGCTGCTCTCCCGCATGTGATGAAGCAAATACCGCTCCAGCACTCCAGACGACAACAACAGCAAGTCCAATCGAAATGATCTTCCCTTTGAATGATTTTAAAAATGATTTCACCTAATAACTCCCCCTTTTTATTTTTTTGATAATAATTCATCTAAAAATATTGCAATCTCTTCTTCCACTTCTACATGCATCTGCTCATTTCTCTCTGTTTCATAAGTAGCGTACACTTCTAATACCGATTGCTTTTCCAATAAATTATTTAATTGCGCTTCCAATCCCTTCCCGTAATTCCTTACTTCCGTGATAATCTGTGATTTTTCGCCATCCAACAACACCTCCAATTCCGCAACTTGCTCTTCTCTTTGCCCGTCCCATTCCTCTATTGGTTTAATAGATTGCTTATGGAAGTACGTCCGAATGGTCTGAACTATTTCTTGGGCCGAATCTTTATGTAATTTCCAAGGAGTGTAGTCACTTGCTGCTATAATAGATATATTAAAAGCAAAAAGAAATAGTAAACCCATGAGTCCAGTCCGAATCGTTTTCCTCATACCCCTCCCCCTCTATTTGTTACGATTGATGTTACGTCCCATCGTATCAGATGGAATTATAAAAAGAATCGGATAATTAAACTATTTTTCTCAT